>DASPIF010000118.1:0-2642 GCA_035629255.1 Actinomycetota bacterium
CGTCCGGCGTACGAGGCGCCGCGGGAAGTGAGGTGTCGATCGCGGACGCCGAGTGGTGGGACCCGCCGCCCTCGATGGACGCCGTCCTGGCGGCGATGGACCCATCCGAGAACGCGAAGGGTGAGTTCGATACCGGCGTGCTCCGGATCACGGATAGCGAGTACGAGACAGCGGTCGCCGTCGGTCGCCGGGATGGCGGCCCTCGCCCGAGCACGAATGACCGACATGTCGCCCGATAGGTTCGGGGCGAAGGGAGGCATCAGCGATGGCCAAGCTCAAGGCGACGATCTCGATCTCGCTCGACGGATTCGGGGCGGGCCCCGACCAGAGTCCCGAGCAGGCGCTCGGCGCGGGCGGGGAACGCCTCCACGACTGGGCGGTCTCCCTCGCGGCCTTCGACGAGATGCACGGTGACGCGAACGCCGAGGGTGACGAGAACGCGAGCTCCGACGTGATGCGAGCGTGGTGGGACAACGTCGGGGCCGGGATCATGGGCCGCAACATGTTCGGCGGGGGGCCGGGGCCGTGGCAGGGGGACTGGCGCGGCTGGTGGGGCGACGATCCGCCGTACCACGTGCCGGTCTTCGTCCTCACGCACCATCCGCGCGAGCCGCTCGAGATGGAGGGCGGTACGACCTTCCACTTCGTCACCGGCGGCATCGAGGAGGCTCTCGAACGCGCGACGGCGGCGGCCGAAGGGAAGGACGTGTGGCTCATGGGCGGCGCGAGCGCGATCCGGCAGTACCTGGTCGCCGGCCTGCTCGACGAGATCGAGATCTCGTTGACGCCGGTGCTGCTCGGTGCCGGCGAGAGCCTGTTCGCCGGTCTGGACGTCTCCGGGATCGAGCTCGAGCAGATCCGTTCGATCGAGGCTCCCGGCGTCACGCACATCAAGTATCGCGTGAAGCGCGACGCCTGAGACCGTTCGCGTCGTCCGAGGGTTGGGCGAGGACGCGAGTCAGCCGAGGTCGGGCCAGGGCGCGACGTCGACCTCGTTGCCCTCGGCGTCGGCGAGGGTCCACCACTCGGGCGCGTGGGCGTCGCTGACGATGCGTCCGCCGGCCGCGAGCGCCGCCTCGATGCGTGCCTCCGCCTCGTCCTTCGCGACGTAGACGTCGATGTGGATCCGGTTGCGCTGCGGGCGCGGCTCGCCCATCTGCTGGAACCAGAACGGCGGGCCGGCGAGACGCGGGTCGACCAGGTCCGCGTCGTCGACCTGGCGGTAGCCGAGCACCGCGCGCCAGAACGGCAGCACGTCGGAGATCACGAGCGCGTCGATCGCGACCTGGACGGTCTGGAGTCCGGCGAGGTCGATCGGGATGCCGAGCGCCCGGGCCTTCCTCGTGATCGCCTCGGCCAGCGCGACGTCGGTCTCGCTCAGCCTGCCGACGTGCGTGCCGACCCGCACCGTCACGCCCTCGGGCCGCAGGTCGATGTCCGGGTGGCGGTTCGCGCCGCCGGCGAGCCGCCCGATCGCCTCGACGAACGCGACGCCCGCCTCGAACGATCCCGTCGAGAAGTACGTGCACGCGGCGTCGCGGATGACGTGCCACCCGTGCTCGTGGAACCGTTGCGGCGAGATCTGCTCGGTCACAGGCGCTCAGTCGTACCGGCGGATCGTGCGGATGCTGAGCGTCACCATCAGCGCGCCGGCGATCGCGACGACCGCGAAACCGCGGCCGATCACGTCCCACTCGAGCTCGACGAGGATGAGCGAGCGGAGCGCCTCCATGATGTACGTCACGGGGTTGAAGGTCGCCGCGATCTCCATCGGCCTCGTGAGCAGCTCGCGCGGGACGAAGCTCGGCGTCAGGAACAGCAGCGGGAAGAAGATCAGGCTGCCCGAGTTCGTCGCGGCGGCGCTCCTCGTCTTGAGCGCGATCAGCTGCATGAAGCCCGAGAACACGGCCGACCATCCGGCGGTCAGCGCGAGGAGCAGGAGGATGCCGAGTGGCCCGCTCGCGACGCTGATCCCGAACGGGATCGCGACGAGCAGCATCACGATCGACAGCACGACGGCCTTCAGCGCCTCGGCGAACAACCGGCCGAACACGAGCGCGCTCCTCGAGACCGGCGTCGCTCGCAACTTGTCGAAGTAGCCGCCCTCGATGTCCTCGACGAGGTAGAGCGCCGCGCTGCCGAACGAGGCGGCGAGCAGCAACGAGCTCGGGAGCTGGAACGCCGCGTAGTTCTGGCCCTCGAGGAACGGCGTCGAGCCCGAGGGGAAGATCTCCGCCGCCTGCCCGACGTTCACGATCAGGAAGAACAGCGGGATGAACAGCGTCGGCAGCAGCGCCTCGGGCGTCCGCAGCGACTCGCGGACCGCGCGGGTCGCGAGCAGCATCGTCTGGCTCACGCCGTCACCTCCCGGACCTCGCCCTCGACGCGCTCGCGCGTTCGACCGGTCGCGTCGAGGAAGACCTCGTCGAGCGTCGGCTCGGAGCTCAGCCCGCGCCGCTGGCGGAGGTCCGCCTTCAGAGACGCCGGCGTGCCCTCGCGCACGATCTTTCCCTCGTCGATGATCGCGAGGCGTTCGCAGAGCTGATCGGCTTCCTCGAGGTACTGCGTCGTCAGGAACACGGTCGTCCCGCGCTCGTTGATCCGGCGGAGCTCGTCCCACACGGTCAGCCGGCTCGCCGGGT
>DASPIF010000119.1:0-2570 GCA_035629255.1 Actinomycetota bacterium
GGTCACGCCACCCGAGGACCGCTACCTCATGACCGTCATCGCGACGGCGAGCAACCCGCGGTTCGCCGTCTCGCGCATCGAGATCGACCGCGACGGACCGACGTACACGGTCGACACGCTGCGCGCGCTCGGCGCCGAGCATCCCGACGCCGAGCTGTACTTCATCACCGGCGCGGACGCGATGCTCGAGATCTTCGACTGGAAGGAACCCGACGAGGTGCTCACGCTCGCGCACTTCATCGCCGCGACCCGGCCCGGGTACGACCTCACGCGGTTCGAGTCGCGGGCCTCGACGCGGCATCCGAACGTGAGCGTCATGAACATCCCCGCGCTGGCGATCAGCTCGACGGACGTCCGGGCTCGCCAGCGCGAGGGGCGGCCGATCCGCTACCTCGTCCCCGAGGGCGTCAAGATCTACATCGACAAGGCGCGTCTGTACCGGTGATGCGGCGGCCCGGGCTCGCGCTCGTCGCGATCCTGCTCGTGGCCGCCGCCGTCGTCTCGGCGGTCGTGATCCTGCGCCCCGGGGTGCGTGGAGGCGACGATCCGGCGCCGCCGAGCGGCGGTGAGGGGCTCGCGCTGCTCGTCGTCCAGACCGCGGTCGGGCCGTTCGCGGCGGTGATCGGGTCGACCGGCGGCGCCGCCGGCGCGCTCGCGATCCCGACCAAGATCTCCGTGACGGTTCCGGGGCAAGGGGATTCGCGCCTGGACGAGGCGCTCGCGCTGCCGGGCCCCACGGCGACGACGACCGTCGCGAACCTCCTCGGCGTGTGGGTGGACCATCACGCCGTCCTCGGCCGGCTGCGCCTCGAGGGACTCGTCGACCGCGTCGGCGGGGTCGAGGTGGCCGGGGAGTCGCGGACCGGCGCCGAGGTCGTGCACGCGCTGGAGACCGCCAAGCGAGGCCGGGCGTTCGCGTTCCAGCTCGTGTTGGAGGCGCTGCTCGCCGCGAACCCGATGTGGAACGACCGCGACTTCGCCGAGACGTCCGACGCGGACGCCGTCCGCGCGATCCTCGCGTCGGCGGCCGGGGCGAACGTCCGGACGCTCGACGTGATCGAGCCGGCCGAAGGCATCTTCCGAGCGGAGGTCGCGGCCGTGCGCGAGGGGATCGTCGACGCGTTCGGAGGACCCGATCGCGAGGTCGTCGGCGTGATCGTCCTGAACGGAAGCGGCGCCCCCGGCGTCGGCGAGGCGGTCGCGGAGAAGATCGTGCCGGGTGGGTTCTCGGTGGTCGTGTCCGAGAACGCGCAGACGTTCGACCACGACGAGACGCTGGTGGTGGTGGGCTCGTCGAGCGACGTCGGTATCGGGAGCCGTGTGCGAGACTTGCTCGGTGTCGGCTCGGTGAACGTCTCGGTGTCCTCGGGGCTCGCCCGGGTGACGATCGTGGTGGGCAAGGACTTCATCGGGTGACGCAGGACACCCTCGACCTCGAAGGACGGCGTGCCGGGTAGGAAGAACGGATCGGAGAGCAGCCGCGGCGACGCGCTCGCCGCCGCTCGGGCCGCCGCCTCGAAGCAGGCCGAGGACATCGTGATCCTCGATGTCCAGGGCCTGATCGTCATCACGGACTACTTCGTGATCTGCTCGGCGAGTAGCGACCGGCACGTCCGGACGGTCGTCGACGAGGTCGAGCGCTCGCTGCGCGACCGTGAACGCAAGCCCGTCCGGCGTGAGGGCGAGACCGAGGGGAAGTGGGTCCTGCTCGACTACGTCGATCTCGTCGTGCACGTGTTCGCGGAGGCCGAGCGCGAGTTCTACGACCTCGAGCGACTGTGGCGTGATGCCCCGCGGGTCCCCGTCGGGGATGCCGCACCGCAGGGCCAGGCGGCGGGTGGTTCGCTAGACTGACGTCCCTCCGCTCGGGCCCATAGCTCAGTTGGTAGAGCGCTTGGCTGGCAGCCAAGAGGTCTGGGGTTCGAGTCCCCATGGGTCCACTTCCCGAAGTCCCGGGTAGACCGCGCCTTGGGGGACGACTATCCGCTCGCGGACGGCTCGACGCTTGACGCGAGGCAGCGTCTAGGCAGCATCCCTCGGAGGAGGCCGGCGGGCCGTGATCGCGTTCTTAGATGAGTCCGTGCGCCGCGGCGGGTGGGGATCTACTATCCGCGAGACTCGCGTCTCATTAGCCCGGCCCTACACAGCCCTGCTCCGGCACCGCTTCATGTCCTTTCTCAGTCGACGCTAGGAAGTACGACGATGTCGCCGAGCACCAGGGCAATGGGATCTTTGGCTACCTCCGCGAGACAGCGGGGCAGCGCAAGCTCGCTGGACCGTTTGCAGTGACGGTGACGAAATGGCTTGCCAGATTCCGTGCACGATCCGTAACCGCTGCGAATCCCGTAGCGCCGTGCCCCGCAGGGGTTCTGGGCTCGCGAGCGTGAGAATCCGTAATGCAGTCGACGGAGAGCGCACTGCCCCCGGTGAGCTATATTGCGTCGTCACGCAACTCTGGACACTCGGGGAGAGATCGACATGGCACGCCCGGACACAGGAGCTTTCCGACGCGCAGGGTGGCGGAGCCGTCGCGTCGCGGTCTCGGTCCTCAGCCTCGCCACTCTCATCGC
>DASPIF010000120.1:0-6786 GCA_035629255.1 Actinomycetota bacterium
GGCGAACCCGTTGCTCGTCGGTGAGCGGGGTGCGGTCGCGGTGGACGCGCTCGCCGAGGTCCGCCCGCCCGCGTGATCTTCGGGCTGGTCACCGCGCTCGGGTGGGGGTTCGCCGATCTGTTCGCGGCGCTGTCCGGGCGACGGATCGGATCGTGGGCGACCGTCGTCCTGGCGAACGCGTCGGCGGCGGCCGTCATCTCGGTCGTGCTGTTCGCGGTGCAGCCCTCGTTCGAGGGGATGGACAGCGTCCTCGTATGGTTGGTCCCGAACTCCCTCCTCGTGGTGCTCGCGTACCTGTCGCTGTACCGAGCGCTCGAGCTCGGGCCGCTCGCGATCCTGTCGCCGCTGCTCGCGTCGTACGCCCTGATCCCGATCCTGCTCTCGGTCGCGCTCCTCGACGAGTCGCTCACCCCGCTCCAGGTCGTGGGGATCGTGGTGACGATGATCGGGGCGATGCTCACGTCGGCGGACCTCCGCGCGGTCCGCGCGGGGACGGCCCGGGTCCCGGAGGGACTCACGTGGGGCGTCGCCGCGGCCCTGCTGTTCGGCGTCGCCACGTTCACGATCGGCTGGGCGGCGCAGGAGGTGAGCGCGATCCCCGTGTTGTGGGTCGCACGCACCACCGCGTTCGGGGTGTTCCTCGTCGGGGCGCTCGCGCTCAAGCTCCTTCGCGGCCGCACGTTCGCCGGGTCGGTGCCGGTCTCCGCGTTCGCGTTGCCGCTCGCGCTCGGGGCCGTCGACGTCCTGGGGACCTTGTCGTACTCCTACGGCGCCGAGGTGGGGCTCGTGTCGGTCGTCTCGGCCGTGTCGGCGACGTACCCGGTGATCCCCGTCTTCGGCGGCATCCGCCTGCTCGGCGAGCGTCCCGCGCCGAGCCAGTACGGTGGGGTCGCGCTCGTCGTCACGGGGTTGGTGCTCCTCGGCGTCGGCTGAGGCGGCTCACGTCGGCGAGGGGGTGGGCTCGCCCCGTCGGTGACGGTAGAAGCTGACATCCTCGGCCGGCAGCGGGGTGCTGCCGAGGATCAGGTCGGCGGACTTCTCCGCGATCATCATCACGGGGGCGTAGATGTTCCCGTTCGTCACGTACGGCATGACCGACGCGTCGACCACACGGATCCCCTCGAGGCCGTGCACCTTCATCGACTCGGGATCGACGACCGCCATCTCGTCCCGCCCCATCTTCGCCGTGCAGGACGGATGCAGCGCGGTCTCGCCATCACGAGCGACCCACGCGAGGATCTCCTCGTCGGTCTGGACGCTCGGACCGGGCGAGGTCTCCCCGCCGTCGAACGCCTCGAACGCGGGCTGTCCCAGGATCCGTCGCGCGACGCGGATCGCCTCGACCCACTCGCGGCGATCCTGCTCGGTCGACAGGTAGTTGAACAGGAGCGCGGGCTTCGCCCTCGGATCGCGGCTCTTGATCTTCACGTGACCTCGTGCGTCCGACGTCATCGGCCCGATGTGGACCTGGTAGCCGTGATCGGCGGCGGGCGCGGAGCCGTCGTACCGGACGGCGATCGGCAGGAAATGGAACATCAGGTTCGGCCACGCGACGTCGTCGTTGCTCCTCGCGAACCCACCCCCTTCGAAGTGGTTCGTCGCGCCTGGTCCGGAGCGGAAGAACAACCAGAGGAACCCGATCCACGGACGGTAGCGGTACTTGAGGTACGGCTGCATCGACACGGGTTGCGTGCACGCGTGCTGCACGTAGACCTCGAGATGGTCCTGAAGGTTCTCGCCGACGCCCGGCAGGTCGTGGACGACGTCCACGCCGAGCGCCCCGAGCTCGCCCGCGTTGCCGACGCCCGAGAGCTGGAGGAGCTGCGGCGTGTTGATCGCGCCGCCGCACAGGATCACCTCGCCCGCACGAGCGCGCTCGACCTTCGAGCCGGGCCAGCGCACGTACTCCACGCCGACGGCGCGCGTGCCTTCGAACAGCACGCGGGTGACGTGGGCACGGGTCGTGATCGTCAGGTTGTCGCGTCCGCGGACCGGCTTCAGGTACGCCTTCGAGGCCGACCAGCGTCGGCCGCGGTGCACGTTGCGGTCGAACGGCGCGAAGCCCTCCTGCCGATGGCCGTTCACGTCGTCGGTCAGCCGGTAGCCGGCCTGCTGAACCGCCTCGAAGAACGCGCCGAAGAGCGGGCTCGTCGCGGGTCCGCGTTCGAGCACCAACGGTCCGCTCCGACCGCGGTACGGGTCGTCGTCGGAGGCCGCGAGACAGGTCTCCATCCGCTTGAAGTAGGGGAGGCAGTGCGCGTAGTCCCACGTCCGCATCCCCGGGTCCTCGGCCCAGCGCTCGTAGTCCATCGGGTTGCCGCGCTGGAAGATCATCCCGTTGATGCTGCTCGAGCCGCCGAGGACCTTCCCGCGCGCGTGGGACACGCGCCGCCCTCCCATGAACGGCTCGGGCTCGCTCTCGTACTTCCAGTCGTAGGCGCGCCACCCGATCGGGAACGTGAGGGCCGCCGGCATGTGGATGAACACGTCCCACGGCCAATCCGACCGTCCGGCCTCGAGGACGAGGACCCGGTTCCCGGGGTCCGCCGACAACCGGTTCCCGAGCACGGAGCCGGCGGAGCCGCCACCCACGATCACGAAGTCGTACCGCTCGGCCATCCTCTTCACCCCTCGGACCGATCCTGCCGCGCGCGAGTCTGACGCATCGAGGTGCGCCATGCGCATGTCGCGTTGTGGGCGTCGCAACCCCTGTCTTGCCGTCCGGCGCCGGAGCCGCCAGGATTCGGCGGTCCGCGCTCCCGCGGGCGGGCCGGGAACGCTGCACCCGGCGAGGGGAGGTCGCTCACGTGTCCCAGCTGACGACATCCGAGGAGGAGGCTCCCGATCGGGCTGCGACCGACGTCGCCGTCTCGTGCCGGCGGCTCTGGAAGGTCTACGGGCCGAAAGCGCACCGGATCGTCGACTCCGCCGAGGTGGACCTCCCTCGCGCCGAGCTCCTCGAGAAGACGGGATGCGTCGTGGCCGTCCGCGACGTGTCGTTCGACGTCGCGGCCGGCGAGGTCTTCGTCGTGATGGGACTGTCGGGCTCGGGCAAGTCGACGCTCGTGCGGATGATCAACCGGATCCACGACCCGACGGCCGGCGAGGTGCTGGTCGACGGGGAGGACGTCCTCCAGGCCGACGCGGAGCGGCTCCGGGACATCCGGCGCAAGAAGATCAGCATGGTCTTCCAGCACTTCGGGCTGCTCCCGCACCGTCGCCTGGTCGACAACGTCGCCTTCGGTCTCGAGGTGCAGGGCGTCGACAAGCAGGAGCGATGGGCCGTCGCCGAGCAGGTCCTGGAGAAGGTGGGGCTCGGCGGGTGGGGGCGGTCGTTCCCCGACGAGCTGTCGGGCGGGATGCAGCAGCGTGTGGGGCTGGCCCGCGCGCTCGCGAACGATCCCGAGATCCTGCTGTTCGACGAGCCGTTCAGCGCGCTCGACCCACTGATCCGGCGGGACATGCAGGCCGAGGTCATCAAGCTCCAGCGCGACCTGAAGAAGACGATGATCTTCATCACCCACGACCTCGCCGAGGCGCTGAAGCTCGGCGACCGCATCGCGATCATGAAGGACGGGCGCTTCGTCCAGGTCGGCACGCCGGAAGACGTCGTCGCGCATCCCGCCGACGACTACGTCGCCGACTTCACGAAGGACGTCCCACGCGCGCACGTCCTCACCGCACGCGCGATCATGCGTCCGGCGAACGGCGACGCAGGGACGGACGGGCCGACCGTCCTGCCGACGACGATCGTGCAGGACCTGATCCCGATGGTGGCGGACGCCGATCGCGCGATCCGTGTCGTGGACGGCGCCACCGTCCTCGGGGTCGTGGATCGCGGATGCGTGATGGCGGCGCTGATCGAGGAGGCCTGAGGGTGGCGGTCGCCCCGCCGACGTCCCGCGCCCCGAGCATCACCCTTCCCGCGAGCCGGGTGGACCCGAGCCCGTGGCCGCGGCGGATCCTCGGTGCGGTGATCGCGGTGGCGGTCGCATGGGTCGGCGTCGCGTGGCTGAGCGCGGGGTTCCCCGAGCGCTGGGTGATCGACGTCAGTGGCTGGTTCGACGCGTTCCGCGTCTGGGCGATCCGCAACCGGACGACCAGCCCGCTGTTCGTGTACCTCCTGACTCCGATCGGCGACGGCCTGGACGTCCTGCTCACCCAGACCGAGACGATCCTCCAGCGGATGACGTGGCTCGGTCTGGTGGCCGCCGCGTCCGCGATCGCCGCGGTCGTCGCCGGCTGGCGGATGGCGTTGCTGACCGCGGGGGGTGTGGTCAGCTTCGGGCTGCTGGGCGTCTGGGACCGGAGCGTCGAGACCCTTGCGCTGATGGCCGTCGCCGTCGTTCTCGCGCTCGCGATCGGCGTCCCGCTCGGGATATGGGCGGGCAGACGACCTCGGGTCGAGCGGCTCCTGCGGCCGGTCTTGGACGCGATGCAGACGATCCCTGCGTACTCCTACCTGTTGCCGTTCGTCCTGCTCTTCGGGATCGGCAAGCCGCCGGCGTTGCTCGCCACGCTCGCGTTCGCGCTGCCGCCCGCGATCCGACTGACGGCCCTCGGCGTGCGGAACGTCCCCGCCGCGTCGATCGAGGTGGCGGACGCGTTCGGGACGACGTCGCGCCAGACACGACGGCTGGTGCAGGTTCCGCTGGCGAAGCCGTCGATCATGCTCGGGGTGAACCAGACGATCATGATGGCGCTCGGCATCGTCGTGATCGCGGCGTTCGTGGGCGCCGGCGGCCTCGGTCAGTCGGTGCTCGACGGTCTGCAGCGGCTGAACGTCGGCGATGCGCTCAACGGGGGTGTGGCCATCGTCGTGATGGCGATCGTGCTCGACCGCGTCACGACGGCGTGGAGCCAGCGGGAACGGCGGCGCCGGCGCGCCGTCACGATCCTCGGACGCGAGCTCTCACGGCGAACGCAGATCCTCCTCGCCGTCGCCGTCGCGATCGTGGCGGTCCTGGTCGGCCGCGAGGTGCTCCGGCAGCAGGAGTTCCCGGCGGGCATGGAGACGACCGCCCTCGCGACGCTCGCGAACGAGATCGTCGACTGGTCGCAGCGGACGCTCAGCGGGGTCACGAGCGCGATGAGCGACTTCGTCCTGCTCTACCTCCTCGACCCGCTCGAGCGCCTGCTCGTCAACGTCCCCTGGTGGATGGTCGCCGCGGCGTTCGCGTTGCTCGCGTACCGCCTGGCCGGCCCGCGCCTCGCCGTGGGGATGTTCGCGTGTGTTCTCGCGCTCGGCGCCCTCGGGATGTGGGACTTCGCGATGGGGACGCTCAGCCAGGTCCTCGTGGCCGTCGCGATCACCGTCGCGTTCGCGGTGCCGCTCGGCATCCTCGCCGCCCGCAGCGACCGGTTCGAGCGGTGGAGCAAGCCGGTGCTCGATGCGATGCAGACGATGCCGGCCTTCGTGTACCTCGTGCCGGTGCTGTTGCTGCTCGAACCGGGGCGCGTGCCCGCGATCATCGCGTCGTTCATCTACGCGCTGCCGGTCGGGATCCGGCTGACGAACCTCGGCATCCGCCAGGTGCCGAAGGAGATCGTCGAGGCGGGCCGCGCCTTCGGGTCGACGTCGTGGCAGCTCCTGCGCAAGGTGCAGCTCCCGCTCGCGAGGCCGTCGATCCTGCTCGGCGTCAACCAGACGATCATGATGGTCCTCTCGGTCGTGATCATCGCGGGGCTGATCGGCGCCGCCGGGCTCGGGCAGGAGGTCGTCTTCGCGCTCGGCAAGCAGCAGATCGGCCGGGGCGTGGTCGCCGGTGTGAGCATCCTGCTCCTCGCGATCGTGCTCGACCGTATAACTCAGGCGATGGGGACGGCGCCGCGCACCGCGCGGGGTCCCGTGGGACAGATGGGGTTCATGCGCTGGCCGAGGGTCCGGGACATCGTTCCCGCCCAGGCGGCGCTCGAGGCCCGCGATGCTGAGGAGGGGGACAGATGAGGAACGTTCGATGGCTCGCGACGATCGCGGTGCTGATGGCGTTCGCGCTCGGCGCCGCCGCGTGCAGTGACGTCCAGCAGGATCCGGAACCGGCACCGGGTGGCGGCGAGACGGGCGGCGAGACCGGCGGGGCGTCGGTGGCGCAGTGCGGCGACGAGACGATCGTCATCGCGGTGAACCCGTGGGTCGGGGCGGAGGCGAACGCCAACGTCGTGAAGGTCCTGATGGAGAACGAGATGGGGTGCACCGTCGAGCTCCAGGAGGTCAACGAGAACGCCCAGTTCCCGGGCATGGCGGCCGGTGACATCGACGCGACGCTCGAGGTGTGGCCGTCCGGCCACGCCGCCGACCGCGAGGAGTACATCGAGAACGACGGCGGCGTGGTCGACGGCGGCGAGCTCGGGATCACCGGCAACATCGGCTGGTTCACGCCGAGGTACGTCGTCGAGGAGTATCCCCAGTACGCGACCTGGGAGGGCTTCCAGGACGACGCCGACGTCTTCTCGACCGCGGAGACCGGCGACAAGGGCCGGTTCCTCGGCGCCGACACGACGTACTCGATCTTCGACGAGCAGATCATCGCGTCGCTCGGGCTCGACCTCGAGGTCGTCTACAGCGGCTCGGAGGCGGCGTCGCTGTCCGCGCTCGACAACGCGGTCGCGAACCAGGAGCCGATCGTCATGTACTGGTGGACGCCGCAGTGGGCGAACGCGAAGTACGACCTCGTCGAGGTCGAGCTCCCCGAGTACACCGAGGAGTGCGCGGACATCGCGCTGAACGACCCCGAGGCCATCGGCTACAGCTGCGACTACGCGGACGACGTGCTGTACAAGGCCTTC
>DASPIF010000121.1:0-8373 GCA_035629255.1 Actinomycetota bacterium
ATCTTCACGATGTCCGAGGAACAGCGGGTGGCGGCCGAGGCGTCGCGCGAACGCGCACAGGCCCACTACCCGCGTCCGATCGCGACGCAGATCATGCCGTCGACGACGTTCTACCCGGCCGAGGACTACCACCAGCGCTACTACGACAAGAACGGGCACGAGCCCTACTGCCACGTGATCCCGTGGGGAACGCTGCGCGAGCTCGGCCTCGTCGGCGCGAACGCGTAATGCGGTGGGATCGGGCGGCGGCGATGCGCCGCCCGATCCTCCGCATCGTCTCGATCAGATCGGCGTCGTGCCGGCGCGTTCAGGAACCCGTTGAGGATCGCCGTGTACGCCGGCTTCGGCTGAAGCTGATCGTCGAACGGGAGCGGCCGACGAGGTGCCCCGTCGCGGCGGGGGAAGTCCTCCTGCAGCCACGGGTACCGGTCGCAGGGTCCGAACGTGATGACGATCTTGACGGCCGGCTCCGCGAGCGTGGCCGGCAAGGAAAGGTGGCGTCGTGTTGAAGAACCTGCCCGAGGTGCTCGGTCCCGACCTGCTCCACCTGCTCGCGAGCCTCGGCCATGGCGACGAGCTCGCGATCGTCGACCGGAACTACCCGGCGTGGTCGACAGGTCAACGCGTCGTCGAGCTCCGCGGCATCGACGCGATCACCGCCGCGGACGCGATCCTGCAGCTCCTGCCCGTCGATACCTTCGTCGATGAGCCGATCATCCGGATGGAGGTCGTCGACGCGCCCGAGGAGATCCCCGACGTGCAGCGTGAGTTCCTCGAACTCGTCCGAAGGATCGAGGGCCGCGAGGTCGGGATGGGGTCGCTGTCGCGCTTCGCGTTCTACGACCGCGTGCGGACGGCGTTCGGCGTCGTCGTGACGACCGAGCCGCGACCGTACGGCTGTTTCCTCGTCACGGCGGGCGTGGTCTGAACCTCAGCGGGTCACGGGAGGTCGACGACGTTCGCGAACGCCCGCCACGGCCCGATCGCGTCGCGGTAGCGCTTCGCGAGCGTCTTGACGATCTGCGACTGATGGTTGAGGTCGTGGACGGCCCACGTCGCGAGCAGTTGCTCGAGCGTCACGACCCCGAAGACGGCGTGTCGTCCCTCCCGACGGAGGTCGTCACCGCTGATCGCGAGCGCGTCGAGCAGCCCGAGGTTCGCCGTGCGAAGCTCGGCGAACCGTTCGAGCACACGGCCCACCGGCCATCCTGCGTACCGCTCGAAGCCGGCCTCGCGGTCCACCGGTCCGAGCACCTCGTCCGTGCCGCGCTCGAGGATCGTCTCGATCCGCCCGATCCAGTCGTTCTGCTCGACGTACGTGAGGTGCGCGAGCGCCTGCCGGGGCGTCCACGTCCCCTCCCCCTCGTCGGCGTCGAGCCACGGGTTCGACAGGTCACCGAGCGTCGCGCGCAACGAGGCCGGTGTCCCCTCGAGGATCTGTCGCGCTTCGGCGAGATCGAACGTCATCCCGTGTGCGTACCGACCGCATCACCGGCCGTCAAGAGCCGGTGGCAGACCAAACGTCAGAGGACGGCGTCGGCCTTCGCGGCGAAGACGAAGTCCGCCTCGTGCAACCCGCCGATCTTGTGCGTGTAGATCGTGAGCTTGACGCGACCCCACGCGAGTTCGATGTCAGGGTGGTGACCGACGTCCTCGGCGAGCTCGCCGACCCGGTTGGTGAAGGCGAGCGCCTCGCGGAAGTTCTTGAACCGATACTCCTTCTCGAGGTGATGATCCTCGACGACCTGCCAGCCGTTGCCGAGGTCCGCGAGGTACGGCTCGATCTCCCCGCCCGACAGCGGCGGAACGCCGCCACGGCACGGCACGCACTCGACCGACGCGAGGTCGCGGGTCATCGCGACGTCCCCGCCGCGAGCCGTTCGGCGACCAGCCGCTCCGCCGCGGCGCCCGTCGAGATGCCGTCGCCGTCGGCGGTCGCGAAGATGTGCTTCAACGTGACAGCGATGCCGCGGATGCGTTCGTCCCGACGCGTCGCGTCCTCCCCGAGCATCTCGAGCGACGCGAGATGGATGATGCCGCCCGCGTTCGTCACGTAGTCCGGCGCGTAGAGGATGCCGCGCTCGGCGAACCGCTCGGCGTCCTCCGGCGTCGCGAGCTGGTTGTTCGCCGCGCCTGCGACGATCCGGCATCGCAGCCGTTGGATCGTCTCGGCGGAGAACACCCCGCCCGTCGCGCACGGCGAGAACACGTCGCACTCGGCGTCGATCGCGTCCTCGGCCGGGATCGCGACCGCGCCCAGTTGATCCGCGAGCTCGGTCGCGCGCCGGTCGTCGACGTCCGTGAGGATCAGCTTGGCGCCGGCCGCGTCCAGATCCTCCGCGAGCAGACGCCCCACGGCGCCGACGCCCTGGACCAGCACCGTCCGGTCGACCAGGGAGTCCGAGCCGAACGCGTGGTCGACCGCGGCGCGGATCCCGATGAACACGCCGTCGGCCGTCGCAGGCGCCGACGTGCCCGAGCCGCCGTGCTCCTCGGTCTTGCCGAACACCGAGCGGCATCGCTCGCCGATCACGTCCATGTCGGGCGGCGAGGTGTTCATGTCGCAGGCCGTCCAGTACGTGCCGTGGAGCGACTCGACGAGGTCGCCGTACCGCAGGAGCAGCGTCCGCCGCGCCTCGCCCTCCGGTACGTCGGGAACAGCGATCACGGCCTTGCCACCCCCCAGCGGGAGGCCGGCGACGGCGTTCTTGCTCGTCATCGCCGCGGACAACCGGAGGCCGTCGGCCAACGCCTCGGACGGCTCGGCATACACCTTCAACCGCGTGCCGCCGGCGGCCGGCCCGAGGACCGTCGAGTGCACGCAGACGAACATCCACGCGCCGGTCGGCTCGTCGTAGCGGAGCGCGACCTCCTCGCCGTCCCAGCCGCGGAGGAGGTCCTCGAACATCGTTACTCGGACGACTTCGAGGACGCCTTCTTCGCCTTCTTCGCCGCGCGCTTCTCCTTGATGGATTTCTGCGCGACGCGCTTCACGTTCTTGTCGCTGCCGCGATCCTTCGCCTTCGCCATGCGCTCACCCCTCGTGTCGGGACCGGACCATCATCGCGCATCCCGGCGGGATGTCGCCTCCTGCACGCGGGCGTGCGTTCAGGCGAGATCGGCGAGCACCGACCTGACGCCCTTGCGGATCCCGGTGACGAACGGGACCTCTTCCTTGGTGAACCGCCGCGCCTCCGCCTCGCGGAGCCGCCGGATGCAGTCGACGATCCGGTCGAGCTCGTCGGCCTCGAACGCGAGGATCCACTCCCAGTCGTTCAGCCCGAACGCGCTCGTCGTGTTCGCGAGGACGTCGGGGAACTCGCGCCCGACCTCGCCGTGCTCGCGGAGCAGCGCGGCACGCTCGTCCCGCGGGAGGAGGTACCACTCGGGCGCGCGGACGAACGGGTACACGCAGGCATAGCGCTTCGGCGGCTCCCCCCTCACGAAGGCGGGTGCGTGATCCGCGGTGAACTCGGCGGGCTTGACGACGCCCATGAACGTCCACGACGTCTCGAGCCGGCGACCCGCCTCGGTTCGGCCGAACGCGACGAGCGCGTCCTGGACGGCATCGGGGGTCGCCCCCACCAGCCACAGCATCAGGTCCGTGTCCGAGCGGAATCCCCTCGTCGAGTACGTCCCGCGGACGGACACGCTCCCGCTCCACTCCTTGAAGAGGTTCTCGACCTCCTGTGCGGCGTCGTCGACGTCGAGATCGCCGAAGGCGCGCGAGGCTCGGAAGCACGGGTACAGCGCGTAGACCGTCTCGGTCATCCGACCGGCTCCGTTCGATCGTGCTCGCCGAGGTAGGCGTGGATCGCCTCGGCCGCCTCGTTCGCGCCGTGGACGGTGTCCGCGACGCCGACCCCACGGTACGCGTTGCCGACCACGAACATACCGGGCGGCAGCGAACGCTCGATCGCGTCGACCCTGCCCAGGTGTCCGACCTCGTACTGCGGCATCGCCCCCGGCCACCGGACCACAGCGGCGTGCTCGGGCCGCGGCGGCAGTCCGGTCACCGCGGCGAGATGGGCCGCCACGGCGCGGACGAGGTCGTCGTCGGGCGCGTCGATCACGTCCTCGGACCCGTCCGCACCGACGAAGCACCGGACGACGGCGCGGGTGCGGAAGCGGTCGTCGGGCCACTTGCGCGAGAGGAACGTCGCGGCGGTCATCGGCGCGCGCTCGCGCGGGACGACGAAGCCGGTCGCGTCGGGGAGCGCCGTCGCCGTGCCCTCGCCGTAGACGAGCAGGACGACCGCGGTCGAGACCGTGCGAAGCATCCGCAGGTGCGCCGCAAGCTTGGGCCACGCCTGGGCGACGAAGTCGGCCGTCGCTGAGGACGGCGTCGCGAGCACGAGGCAGCGCGCGAGCATCGCTCCGACGTCGGCGGTGATCGCGAACCCGCCCCCGCGCGGCTCCGTCTTCCGCACGGCCGTTCGGGTCGTGATCGCGCCGGCGCCGAGCCGCTCGGCGAGCTCGTTCGGGAGTACGGCAACCCCCGCGCGCGGCCTGACGAACATCGGGCCGGCGGTGGCGCTCGCGCTCGTCGCGGCCTTCGCGCCCCGGATCAGGCTCCCGAACCGTCGCTCCCACTCGGGGAGCTCGGGGAACGTCGCCGCGGCACCCAGACGATCGACGTCGCCGGCGAACAGCCCGGCGAGCAGCGGCGCGACGAGACGCTCGGTCGCCTCGTCGCCCAGCCGCCGGCGGAGCAGCGATCCGAGCGGAGCGTCGCCCCCATCGGGTCGGGCGCGCTTGACGAGGTCGGCGAGCGCCCGGATCCGTCCCGCGCGGGAGAGCCCGGCCCAGCTCCACAGCGCGGATGCGTCGGACGGGACGCCGAGCGCGGACGGCGGAAGGTCGACGAGCCCGCGCTCGGTCCACATCTGCGCCCGTGAGGCTCGCGGAGCGTCGAGCTCGAGGCCGAGCTCGCGGCACAGCTCGACCGCCCAGGGCTTCCGCGCCACGAACGAGTCCGGTCCCGCCTCGAGCTCGAGATCGCCGACGGTGACCGATCGCAGCCGCCCGCCGACGTGATCGGACGACTCGACGACCGCGACGTCGACACCTCGCTGCGAGAGCCGGAACGCCGTGGTCAGCCCCGCGACGCCGCCGCCCACGACGACGACGCTCGGGCTCATCGCGGAGCGGTCGCCAGGTGCGCTCGGACGACGCCGGCGAGCGCGGCGACGTAACGAGGGTCGGCGTTGGGCATCTCGGTGCGCACGAACCGCATGCCGAGACGCTCGGCCTGTTCGGCGAGCTCGAGGTCGAGGTCGTACAGGATCTCGAGGTGGTCCGCCACGAAGCCCGCCGAACAGACGACGACGGCAGCGTGGCCGCGCTCGGCGATATCGGCGACCACTTCCTCGATCGGCGGTCCCCACCACGGATCGGCTGTCCGGCCCGCGCTCTGCCACGCGATCGTGTGGTTCGGGAGCGCGAGCGTGTCCGCCACGAGATCGGCCGTCTCCTGGAGGTCGTCGCGATATCGGCAGGACGTCCCGCACGCGCTGCAGTGCTTGCAACGCTGCGAGCCGTCCTCGAGCGTGCGCACGGGCAGGCTGTGCGCCGAGAACACGTACGCGGCCGACGCCCGCTCGTCCTCGGTCAGGCGGTCGCGTGCGGCCGCGACGCGGTCGGCGAGGAACCCGACGAACGCCGGGTCGTCGTGGTAGCTCCGGACGAACGTGAAGCTCGGCCCACCGGACGCGGCGGCCGCCTCGACGCGCTCGACGTACGTCTCGACCGACATGCCGGACCAGTGCGGTGCCATCACGATGCCGACGGCGCGCGTGATCCCGTCGGCGCGCATCTCGGCGACGGTGTCGGCGATGAACGGCGGCGAGTGCTTCATGCCGAGGTAGGCGCGGAACGTGGC
Organism: Actinomycetota bacterium; assembly: GCA_035629255.1. Lineage (GTDB taxonomy): Bacteria > Actinomycetota > UBA4738 > UBA4738 > HRBIN12 > CALGFI01. The sequence goes on from DASPIF010000121.1 coordinate 5,882, forward strand.
CTTCGCGTCGGCATCGAGCTCGGCAACGAGACCGTCGGCCTGCGCCCGCGTGATGTCGAGCAGCGGGAACACGTTCCCGATCGCCGCGTAGCGCTCCTTCAGCTCCGCCAGGTGCTCGGGAGACGGGGGCCTGCCGCCCCGGATGTCGGTGTAATAGCGCTCGATGTCGTCCGGACCGTTCGCGGTCCCGTACGCCATGACGAGGACACCGACCGTGTCGGTCACGGGACGCGCTCCGTCCGGGCGTGGACGAGATCGACGACGCGCTGCAGGTGTTCGACCGGCGTGTCGGGCAGCACGCCGTGCCCGAGGTTGAAGACGTGGCCCGCGCGGCCGCCCGCTCGCCGGAGGACGTCGAGCGTCTCTCGCTCGATCGTCTCCCACGTCGCGAGCACGACCGCCGGATCGAGGTTGCCTTGGATCGCGCGGTCGTCGCCGATCGCGCGCCAGGCGTCGTCGATCGGGAGCCGCCAGTCGACGCCGAACGCGTCGGCCGCGATCTCGCCGAACGCGTCGAGGAGGTGCGGCGCTGCGACCGCGAAATGGATCGCCGGGACGTCGAGGTCCTCGATCGCTCGTCGCGTCCACGGCAGCACCGAGCGACGGTACGTCGCCGCGTCGAGGGTGCCGACCCACGAGTCGAACACCTGCACCGCCTGCGCTCCCGCCTCGATCTGCGCGACGAGATGCGAGCGCACGATCGTGGCGAGCCGGTCCATCAACCTCCGCCACGTATCGGGGTCCGAGCGGAGCAGCGCCTTCGTGCGGACCAGCTCGCGCGACGGCCCTCCTTCGACGAGGTAGCTCGCGAGCGTGAACGGCGCTCCCGCGAACCCGAGCAACGGGACGTCGAGCTCCTTGCGCAGCAGCCGGATCGCCTCGAGCGAGTACGCCTCGTCGCTCTCCGGCTCGAGCGCGCGGAGGCGCTCGACGTCGTCCGCCGTGCGGATCGGATCCGAGACGACGGGACCTCTGCCGGGCTCGATCCGGACGTCGATCCCGACCGCGGCGAGCGGAACCATGATGTCGCTGAAGACGATCGCGGCGTCGAGCGCCATCCGGCGGAGCGGCTGCAGCGTGATCTCGACGACGGCGTCGGGTTCGCGGACGGTCTCGAGGATGTCCCGGGACCCGCGGAGCTCGCGGTACTCGGGCAGGTACCGTCCCGCCTGACGCATGAACCACACCGGCGTCCGATCCACGGGCTCGCGGCGCAGCGCTCGGAGGAGACGATCGTTCACGCGTCCAGGATACGGACAGGCCCAGGACCGGCTCGCGGATCGTGGGCGATGCCCGGCTTCGCGGCGGTCCACGTGTTCGGCGCCGGGCCGCCGGGTACAGCCGCCGGGAACCCCACTCATCAGGGAGCGTGACCGATGGGACGCAACCGAGACCGAGGACGTCGCGACCGGGAGCCCAACCGCGACCGCCACCGCGGGCGACGCGACGAACGGAGCGAGCGTCGCGAAGAGCGGACGGAACGCCGCGACGAGCGCGCCGCCCGCAGAGACCGGCCCGGCGACGCGCCCGCCACGCGCGAGGAGCGGATCGAACGTCGTGAGGAACGCATGGATCGACGCGACGGCCGACCGGACGGTCCGCGGGACCGAGATCGCGACCGCCGAGGTCCCGGCGGCGACGGCCCCGGCGGCTACGGTCCGCGCGGCCGGCGCTTCGGACGGCGCGGTGGCGGCGGTCGAGGTAGCGGCGGTGGGCTCCTCGTCGGGTTGATCGTTCTGATCCTGATCGGTGTCGCGATCTGGTACTTCGCGACGCAGGGCGATGACGGAGATGGGACGACGACTCCGACACCCGCGGTGACCGGCCCGACCGCGACGACCAGCGTCAGCGTCTCGCCGACGAGCTGACGCGACCTCGAGCGGCCCATGCCGCAGCGGTGATCTCGAAGGGCGGAGGCGGAAGGAGCTCCTCGCACCGCGCCCTGACGGCCTCCAGGACCTCCGTCTCGAGCGTCGACGCGAACGCGCCGGCCGGCCCGACACCGAGCGTGAACGGTTCCCACCACTCGACGAAGCCCGCGTGGTCGACGCGGGTCTCCACGACACCACCCTCGACGTCGACGAGGTCCGCTGCGGTCAAGAGCTCGACGAGGTGTCCGGCTCGAGCGCCCGCGAGGTGCGCCTCCCCTGGCGCGTCGAGCTCGAGATCGCGGACGGCGCGCCAGAACATCGAGATCGGCGCACGATCGTTCTCGAAGTCCCAGACACACGCCGCGACGACCCCGCCGGGCCGCGTGACCCGCGCCATCTCGGCGAGTCCCGCCACCGGATCCGCCATGAAGTGGACGACGAGCTGCGCGAGCGCCGCGTCGAACACCGCGTCGTCGAACGGCAGCGCCTCCGCGGCCGCGACCCGGGCCTCGACGTCCGGGTGGCGCGCGCGGACGGCCGCAACGAACGCCTCGGACGGGTCTGCGGCGCTCACGTTGCCCGCACCGACGCGCGCGACGAGCTCGCCGGTGAGCGCGCCCG
>DASPIF010000122.1:0-6170 GCA_035629255.1 Actinomycetota bacterium
GCCGAATCGCTGATCGCGCTCGAGCGTCGCGGCGTCCCCAAGCCTGCGGCCGCGACCCCGACCGAGTTCGCCGGTCTCGCGTCCGCGGCGTACCCGTCCGGAGCGGACGATCTCTCCGCGCTCACGCGGGCGTACGAGGACGTGCGCTACGGCAGCCTTCGGCTCGAGGACGTCGAGCTCGGCGCGCTCGAGCGCCGTGTCGGCGCGTTCCTCCGGCTGGTCCGCGAGGATCCGCCGCAACCACCGCCGATCGACGGGGACGACCCGGCCCCGGGGGACGGCGTCGGCGCGCGCTCGTAGTATCTGCCGCTCGTGGACGCCGCCATCACCGTCGAGGGTCTCCAGAAGCGCTTCGGCAAGGTCGAAGCGCTCCGCGGCGTGGACCTCGTCCAGGCGCCGGGGACCGTGCTCGGCCTCCTCGGCCCGAACGGCGCCGGGAAGACCACCACCGTCCGGATCCTGACGACGCTGCTGCATCCCGACCAGGGGCACGCGACCGTCCTCGGCCTCGACGCCGTGCGCGACGCCGAGCGTCTGCGCGCGCGGATCGGCCTGACCGGGCAGTTCGCCGCGGTCGACGAGAACCTGACCGGCCTCGAGAACGTGGAGATGGTCGGGCGGCTGTACCACCTCCCGATAAGGGACGTACGGGAGCGCGGCGAGCGGCTGCTCGAGCGGTTCGAGCTCTCCGAGGCCGCGGACCGTCCCGCGAAGACGTACTCGGGCGGGATGCGTCGCCGGCTGGATCTCGCGTCGAGCCTCGTCGGCAGGCCCGAGGTGCTCTTCCTCGACGAGCCGACGACCGGGCTCGACCCACGCAGCCGCCTGCGGATGTGGGACGTGATCCGGGAGCTCGTGAGCGAGGGCACGACCGTGCTGCTCACCACCCAGTACCTCGAGGAGGCCGATCACCTCGCGGACCGGATCGCGGTCATCGACGAGGGGCGCGTGATCGCCGAAGGCACCTCCGACGAGCTCAAGGCGAAGGTCGGCGGCGAGCTGCTCGCGCTCCGGGTGGGTGACCGCGACCGCATCGGCGAGGTGACCAACACGCTCGCCGGGATCGGTACGAGCGAGCCGAAGGTCGACAAGGACACCGGCGACATCGAGATCCCCGTCGGAGCCGGCGGCACCGCGACGCTGACCGAGGCGATCCGCCGCCTGGATGCCGCCGGGATCGAACTGCACGACGTCGCGCTGCGCCGGCCGTCGCTCGACGACGTGTTCCTCGCGCTCACCGGTCACACCGCCGAGCAGTCCGCCGAGGACGGCAACGCCGAGGGCGGACGCAAGGAGGGGCGTCGATGAGCGCGACGGCGGCGACGCGCGACCGCGGCGGCTCGAGGCCGATCCTCGACGGCTGGATCATCACGAAGCGGAACCTGCTGACCTACATCCGCAAGCCCGACCTGCTCGTGTTCTCGACGATCCAGCCCGTGATGTTCGTCCTGCTGTTCGTCTACGTGTTCGGTGGCGCGATCGGCCGGAGCCTTCCGCCCAACATCAGCTACGTGGACTTCTTGATGCCCGGGATCTTCGTCCAGACCGCGATCTTCGGCGCGCTCCAGACCGGCGTCGGCCTCGCCGACGATCTCCAGAAGGGGCTGATCGACCGGTTCAAGTCGCTGCCGATGGCTCGGTCGGCGGTGCTCGCCGGCCGGACCGCCGCCGACACCGCGGCCCTCACGTTCCAGATCATCCTGATGCTGATCGTCGCGATGCTGATCGGGTTCCGGTTCCACGAGGGTTTCCTCGAGGCGATCCTGGCGTTCCTCGGCGTCGTGATGGTGGGCTACACGTTCACCTGGGTCGCCGCGTTCGCCGGCCTGTCGCTGAAGACGGTGGAGGCGGTGCAGGCTTCGATGTTCACGCTCGTGTTCCCGGTCGTGTTCGTCAGCTCGGTGTTCGTCCCCGTCGATACCCTGCCGAGCTGGCTCCAGGGCGTCGCGAACGCGAACCCGATCACGATCTGGTCGGACACGTTCCGGCTGCTCGTCCTCGGGGACGCGTACGAGCAGTACCGCGAGGCGCTGTTCCGGATCGGACGTGCGGCGGAGCTCCCGTCGCTCGGGGCGCTGCTGACGTGGTCGGCGGCGTGGTTCGCCGGGCTCCTCGCGCTCTTCGCGTTCCTCGGGGTGCGTGTCTACCGCCGCACCTAGCGCGCCGCGGATCAGATGCCCGGCTTGATCACCATGTCGAGCACGATCAGCACCATCAGCACGAGCTCGATCCGCGAGACGAGGAACAGCTTGCCGATCAGCTCCCTCGCGCCGGCGGCGTTCGCGCCCTCGGTCTCGTACAGCTTCTTGAGCTTGCCGCTCTGCGGCCCGAGGTAGAACGCGCCGCTCACGAACGAGAACGCGAACATCGCCAGCGCGGCGATCACCCAGAACTGCGTGAACTCCCACGCCGGCGAGTCGATCACCATCCAGATCCCGAACAGCAGCAGCAACAGCGACGCCGGGGTGAAGATCCTCGTGCCGACGAACTCGACCTCGCCGGCGAAGACCCGGAGCCGCTCGGGGTCTTCGGCGCGCATCGTCCGCGTCGCCAGCACCTGGAGCGCGATCGCGCCGCCGACCCAGACGATCGCCATCAGGATGTGACCGGCCTTGAGCCACTCGTAGACCGCCGCCACCATCGTTCGGACCCCTCCTCTCCATCCTCGCCGGCGGTGCGAACCGCGCCGGCCAGCGCCGGAGCATAGCGAGGTCCCGCGCGCGGTCCACACCGGCGGCGCGGCGGAACATCGGGGCGCCCCGGGGCGTTGTCGTGGGTCGCTACAGTGGCGCGCCCACCGGAGGAGGTTCCATCGCGTGCTGGGGTTCGGAGGAGAGAACGCCCGCGAGAAGGTCATCGTGCTGTTCACGATGTGCTTCGCGTTGGCGATGGCGATGCTCGACAACACCGTCGTCAACGTCGCGCTCCCCCGGATCAGCCGCGACCTCGGCGCCGGCGTCAGCGAGCTCCAGTGGATCGTCGACGGGTACGTCCTCGCGTTCGCGTCGCTGCTACTGACCGGTGGGATCCTCGGGGACCGGTTCGGCCGCAAGCGGCTGTTCCTGGCCGGGCTGGCCGTGTTCACGATCGCGTCGGTCGCGTGCGGCCTCTCGAGCTCGACGACCCAGCTGATCCTCGCGCGAGGGCTCCAGGGGATCGGCGCCGCGCTGCTGATGCCCGGGACCCTGGCGATCATCACCGTCACGTTCCCGCCCCAGGAGCGCGCCCGGGCGATCGGACTGTGGGCGGGGATGTCGGCGCTCGCGCTGGCGCTCGGTCCGACCGTGGGCGGCCTGATGGTCGAGCGCCTCGGGTGGGAATCGGTGTTCTTCCTCAACGTGCCGATCGGGATCGTCGCGTTCCTCGTCGCGACGCGGACCGTCAGCGAGTCCGTCTCGGCCGAGCAGCGTTCGCTGGACCTGCCGGGCCTCGCGCTCGGGACCTCGGCGCTGTTCCTGGTCACGTACGGCCTGATCGAGTCGAACCAGCGGGGCTGGACCGATCCCCTGATCCTCGGGTCCCTGATCGGTGCCGGGGCGCTCCTCGTCGCGTTCCTGCTGTGGGAGATGAGGAGCCCGCGCGCGATGATGCCGCTGTCGTTCTTCCGGATCCCGGCGTTCTCCGCGGGGAACACGGTCGCGTTCAGCGTGTCGCTCGGGATGTTCGCTACGTTCTTCTTCCTCAGCCTCTACATGCAGACGATCCGCGGGTACTCGCCGTTCGAGGCCGGCGTCCGCTTCCTGCCGATGACCGTGATGATCATCGTTACCGCGCCGAACGCCGGGCGGTACGCGCAACGGCACGGGTCGCGGATCCCGATGACGTACGGCCTGGTGCTCGCGGGGTCGGGCCTCCTCGCGCTCTCGAGCCTCGACGTCCAGACGTCGTACCTGCTGATGCTCCCGGTGTTCATGGTGATGGGACACGGGATGGGGGCGACGATGGCGCCGATGACCGCCGCGGTGATGAACGCGGTCGGCCACGAGCGCGCAGGGCTGGGGTCGGCGATGACGAACACCTCGCGCGAGGTCGGCGGCGTGTTCGGCATCGCGCTGCTCGGGACGATCCTGACGACGCGCTTGCGCTCGGCGATCGAGCCGGCGCTCGCGGGCATCGACTTGAGCGAGCCGCAGCGCGCCACGCTCGCCGAGGCCGCGAGCCATGGCACCGTCGACCCGCGGCTCCTCCGCTCGCTGCCGGACGAGCAGCGCGACGCGGTCCTGCAGGCGTTCCAAAGCGCGTTCATGAGCGGCTTCCGCGTCTCGCTCGTCGTCGCGGGCGTCGTGCTGCTCGCCGCGGCGTTCGTCGCGAACCGGTTCATCCCCGGTCGGATCGCGCACCGCGAGGAGATGGACGCGCACGACGCGCGCGACCGGATGGCCGGCGCGGCGCTGGAGTTCTAGGCTCCGGGCCGGAGGCGATGTCATGGCGACGAACGACGAGGACGTGATCGGCCGGATCGAGGCCCTCGCACACGAGGAGCACGAGCTGTTCGAACGCGGGTCCCACGGGGACGTCTCGGACAGGGAACGCTTGCGGCTCGCGGAGATCCAACTGCAGCTCGATCAGTGCTACGAACTGCTGCGTCAACGCCGGGCGCGTCGCAGCGCGGGGCTCGGCCCCGAGCGCGCGAAGCCGCGACCGGCAAGCGTCGTCGAGGGGTACGCCGGCTAGATGCCGCACGGCACCCGTCGCGTGGGCGACGTCGAGATCGTCGCCCTGTGCGACGGCGTGGTCGGCACCGACGCCGCGACCCAGAGCTTCCCCGGCGCTTCGACGGCGGCGTGGGCCGAGACGCGTGAGCGCTACCCCGAGGTCTTCGACGGCGATGGATGGCGGCTCCACGTCCACGCGTACCTCCTGCGTGCCGGGACGCGGCGCATGCTCGTCGACACGGGCATCGGCCCCGAGACGGCACCGGCGTTCGCGTGGACCCGGACCGGCGGGGCGCTGGACACCGAGCTCGACGGCGCCGGCATCACGCCCGATGACATCGACACCGTCGTGCTCACGCACGTGCACGACGACCACGTCGGCTGGAACATCGATCCGGAGACGGGTCGGCCGCGCTTCGAGAACGCCAGGTACGTGCTGCACCGGGCGGATTGGGACACGCTGCGCGAGAGCGATGACGACGAGGACCGCGCGATCTTCGAGGCGACGCTCGCGCCGCTCGAGCGGTTCGGGGCGCTCGATCTCGTCGAGGTCCCGGTCGAGCTCCTCGACGGCATCGTCGTTCGCCACGCCCCCGGACACACGCCGGGCCATCAGATCGTGACGATCGATTCGCGCGATGACCGGGCGACCCTGACCGCGGATCTGTTCAACAACCCGGTGATGCTGCTCCAGCCCGGCGTCAACGGCGACACCGACACGGACCCCGAGCTCGCGGCTCGGACACGGTTCGACGTCATCGCGACGATCCAGGCAGAGGACCGGATCGTGATCCCCGCGCACCTGCCCGAGCCGTTCGGCCGGGTCTCGCGCGACGGCGACCGGCACGCCTGGGTGCCCGAAGCCGACTGACCCGAGGAGGAGCCATGGATCAGCACGTGCCCGAGCCGCCCGACAGCCCGCGCCTGTTCCGCCCGCGCGGCGTGGGCGAGATCCTGAGCCACGCGTTCCATATCTACGTCCGCAACTGGAGGACGCTCGTGCCGCTGGTGGCGGTGATCGTGATCCCGCTGTCGATCGTGCAGGTGGTGTTCACCGATGTCGTGGTGGACGACCTCGCCGTGCGGGAGACGACGGCCGGCGAGCTCGTCGTCGAGGGCGGTTCGCTCGGCGCGGCGCTGCTCGGCGGGCTCGCGGTCGGGCTGCTCTCGGTGCTGATGTGGACGATCCTGACCGGCGCGATCACGCGCGCGGCCGCGGCGACGTTCCTCGGGCGCAAGCTCGAACTCGGCGAGAGTTACCGGTTCGGCCTCAGCCGCTTCTGGTCGATCGTGCTCGTCGGCATCCTGACGGGGCTCGCGATCGTGGCCGGGTTCCTCCTGCTCGTGATCCCCGGGTTCATCGTGCTGACTCGGCTCACGTGCACGCTGCCCGCCCTGGTGATCGAGGATCGGCGTGGGAGGTCGGCCCTCAAGCGTTCGTGGAACCTCGTCGCCGGGTTCGGATGGCCCGTGTTCGGGACGATCTTCGTCGCGGGACTGATGACGGGCCTCCTC
>DASPIF010000123.1:0-8604 GCA_035629255.1 Actinomycetota bacterium
CAACCGCGAAGACCTGATCGACCCCGCGATCCTGCGACCGGGACGGCTCGACGTGAAGATCAAGATCGAGCGTCCGAACGGTCAGCAGGCCGCCGACATCATGAGCAAGTACCTCAACGCCACCGTCCCGATCCACCCCGAAGACATCGGTCGCGCGGGCGGCGATCGGTCGGGCGCAACGTCGCGGATGATCCAGCAGACGGTGGATCGGATGTACGCCCCGACGGACGAGAACCGATTCCTCGAGGTGACCTACGCGAGCGGCGACAAGGAGGTCCTGTACTTCAAGGACTTCAACTCGGGCGCGATGATCGAGAACATCGTCCGGCGCGCGAAGAAGGAGGCGATCAAGCGCTTCCTGTCCACGGGCGAGAAGGGCATCAAGGCGGAGGACCTGCAGCACGCGATCCGCGACGAGTTCAAGGAGAACGAGGACCTGCCGAACACGACGAACCCGGACGACTGGGCGCGGATCTCGGGCAAGAAGGGCGAGCGGATCGTCTACGTCCGGACCCTGCTCGGTGACGGCGCCGGCGGCGAGGGTCGCCAGGTCGAGCGGGTCAGCGCCGGGCAGTACCTCTAGCCTCTACCCATGGCGATCCCCAAGGTCCTCGGGACCGAGACCGAGTACGGCATCGCGGCCGTCGGACAGCCCGACTTCAACCCGGTCATCGCGTCCTCGTTGCTGATCAGCTCGTACGCGGGCGCGTTGCGGCGCATCCGGTGGGATTACGAGCAGGAGTCGCCGCTCCGTGACGCCCGCGGGTACGAACCCGTCCAGGTGCGCGAACCGAGCGAGGAGGACCTCGGCCTCGCCAACGTGATCCTTCCGAACGGCGCGCGGTACTACGTCGACCACGCCCACCCCGAGTACTCGACGCCGGAATGCGTCGGGCCGCGCGAGCTCGTGATCCACGACAAGGCGGGGGAGCGGATCCTCGAGCGCTCCCTCCACGAGGTCGCGCGCACCGGGCCGGGATCGGCACGGATCGCGATCTACAAGAACAACAGCGACGGCAAAGGGAACTCCTACGGCACCCACGAGAACTATCTGGTGGACCGTGCCGTCCCGTTCGGGACGATCGTCCGCGACCTGACCCCGTTCTTCGTGAGCCGTCAGATCTTCACCGGCGCCGGCAAGGTCGGGACCGAAGCGACGTGGGAGGACCGGACGAAGCACCGGTTCCAGCTCACCCAACGCGCGGATTTCTTCGAGGCCGAGGTCGGGCTCGAGACGACGCTGAAGCGTCCGATCATCAACACCCGCGACGAGCCGCACGCCGACCCCGAGAAGTACCGCCGCCTCCACGTGATCGTGGGCGACGCGAACCTTTCGGAGGTCGCCACCTTCCTCAAGGTTGGCACCACCGCCCTCGTGCTGTCGATGATCGAGGACGACTACCTGCCGGACCTCTCGCTGGCGAACGCGGTCGCGTCCCTCCACGAGGTCTCGCGCGACCTCTCCTGCCGCGCCGAGATCCGGCTCGCCGACGGGCGCAGGATGAACCCGATCCAGCTCCAGTGGGAGTACCTCGAACGCGCGAAGAAGTACGTCGAGCACGAGGACCCGACGGGCGACAACCCCGAGGTCGTCGAGCGGTGGGAGGGCGTGCTCACGGCGCTCGAGGACGACCCGCTCCAGCTCCACCGCGAGCTCGACTGGGTCGCGAAGTACCGGGTGCTCGAGGGGTATCGCGAGCGAGATCGGCTCGAGTGGAACGATCCGAAGCTCCGGCTCGTCGACCTGCAGTACCACGACGTACGACGAGACAAGGGGCTGTACCACCGGCTCGTCGCCGGCGGGAAGGTCGAACGCATCGTGACCGAGGACGAGATCGAGGCCGCGATCATGGAGCCGCCCGAGGACACCCGCGCGTACTTCCGCGGCCGTTGCATCTCGCGGTTCCCCGACGCGATCGCCGCGGCGAGCTGGGACTCGATCATCTTCGACACGGGCCGCGAGGCACTCCAACGCGTCCCGATGCGCGAGCCGCTCCGCGGCACGAAGGCGCACGTCGACGAGCTGCTCGCGCGATCGCCGGATCCCGCGACGCTCGTGGATCTGCTCACCACCTAGCACCGCGGTTCCGACGGCGGGCCGCGGTACGATGGCCGAGCCGGACCCGGCCGCAGCGGCGGCGTCGACGTGGTCCGGGATAGGGAGACGAGACGTGCCCCAGGAACAGGAACAGAAGCGCACCCAGAAGCGCGGCGGTGGCGCCGGCGACGACGAGGAGACCGGCCAGGTCCAGCAGACCTCCAAGGGCGAGAAGCTCAAGGAGGAGATGGACGACCTCCTCGACGAGATCGACTCGGTGCTCGAGGAGAACGCCGAAGAGTTCGTCAAATCGTACGTGCAGAAGGGCGGCGAGTGACGGAGGAGCGGGGAGCGCCGCGCACGCGCGGCTGGCCGCTCGGCGCGAACCCCAGCTTCAGCGACCTCGTGGCCGCATCCCGGCCCGAGGTGACCCCTCGCATCGCCCTGTCCGCGGAGGATCTGGCGCGCGTACCGCACGGCACGACCGTGCTCGGTCTCAAGTTCGCCGGTGGCGTCGTCTTCGCCGGTGACCGGCGCGCCACCGAGGGGTACGCGATCGCCGACGACAAGATGGAGAAGGTCTTCGCCGCGGACGACTACTCGGTGATCGCGATCGCCGGGGCCGCCGGGCAGGCGGTCGAGATCGTCAAACTCTTCCAGCTCGAGCTGGAGCACTACGAGAAGATCACCGGGGACCGGCTCTCGCTCGAGGGCAAGGCCAACCGGCTCGCGCAGATGATCCGCGGGAACTTCCCGCTCGCGGTCCAGGGGCTCGTCGTCGTCCCGCTGTTCGGCGGCTACGACGAGCGCCGGCAGGACGGGCGGATCTTCTACTACGACGCGACGGGCGGGCGGTGGGAGGAGGACGACTTCCACACCACCGGCTCGGGGGGCCGGCCCGCGAAGAGCTCTCTCAAGAAGCGGTGGCGTCCGGACATGGATCGCGACGAGGCCGTTCGCGTCGCGGTCGAGGCGCTGATCGACGCCTCCCAGGAGGACGTCGCCACCGGTGGCGTCGACCCGACGCGCGGCATCTATCCGACGGTCGTCGTGGTGACCGCGGCGGGCGCGGAGAGCGTGTCGACCGAGGTGGTCACGGCGGCCTACGAGGTCGTGGCGGGCGGACCTGCGGGATCGGCCGGCGCGAGCGTCGCGGGGGGTTCCTCGTGAGCTTCATGCCGTACGTGCCGCCCGAGCAGATGATGAAGGATCGCTCGGAGTTCGCGCACAAGGGGATCGCGCGGGGGAAGTCCGTCGTCGGGATCGAGTACGCCGACGGGGTGCTGTTCCTCGCCGAGAACCCCAGCGCGACGCTCCACAAGATCAGCGAGATCTACGATCGCATCGCCTTCGCGGGGGTCGGCAAGTACAGCGAGTTCGAGGATCTGCGGATCAGCGGCGTGCGTCTCGCGGATCTCCGCGGCTACTCCTACGGCCGGGAGGATGTGCGGGCGCGCGATCTCGCGAACGGGTACTCGCAGGCGCTCTCGACGTACTTCTCGACGCAGCACATGAAGCCGTACGAGGTCGAGCTGCTCGTCGCGGAGGTCGCCGAAGACGGCGGGAAGAACGAGATCTACCACATCCTCTTCGACGGAACGGTCACGGACGAGGCCGGGGTCGTCGCGATGGGCGGGCACGCGGACGATCTCTCGCGGGCGCTGTCCGAGGCCTACCGGGAGGGTTGGGACCTGCCGACGGCGGTCCGGGAAGCCGTCCGGGCGCTGTCCGGCGCCGAGGGTCGCGAGATCGAGACCTCCTCCGTCGAGGCCGGCGTGCTCGACCGGAACCGCACGACGCGTCGCAAGTTCCGCCGACTGGCCGCGGACGAGATCAGCCGCATCCTCGCCGGCTGATCGCCGGCCCGCGAACGTTCCGAGGTCCTTCGACGCCCGGCACCTAGACTCTTGGGGTGGAGCGCCGCATCTTCGGTCTCGAGAACGAGTACGGCGTCACGTGCACGTTCCGGGGCCAGCGCAGGCTGAGCCCCGACGAGGTCGCGCGCTACCTGTTCCGCCGGGTGGTGCACTGGGGCCGCTCGTCGAACGTCTTCCTGGAGAACGGCGCCCGGTTGTACCTCGACGTCGGCTCGCACCCCGAGTACGCGACGCCGGAGTGCGACGCGATCCTCGACGTCGTCGCGCACGACAAGGCGGGGGAGCGCATCCTCGAGGCGCTCCTGTCCGCGGCCGAGCTGCGGCTGCACGAAGAGGGCATCTCCGGCCAGGTCTACCTGTTCAAGAACAACACCGACTCGGCGGGGAACTCCTACGGGTGCCACGAGAACTACCTGGTCGCGCGTCAGGGCGAGTTCGCCCGGATGGCGGACCTGCTGATCCCGTTCTTCGTCACCCGGCAGATCTACTGCGGCGCGGGGAAGGTTCTCCACGGTCCGCGGGGGGCGCAGTTCTGCATCGCGCAGCGGGCCGAGCACATCTGGGAGGGCGTCTCGAGCGCCACCACGCGGTCGCGCCCGATCATCAACACGCGCGACGAGCCGCACGCCGACGCGGAGCGGTTCCGCCGGCTCCATGTGATCGTCGGCGACTCCAACATGAACGAGTGGACGACCTTCATGAAGGTCGGGATCACCGATCTGGTGCTCCGGATGGTCGAGGCCAACACCGTGATGCGCGACCTGACCCTCGAGAACCCGATCCGGGCGATCCGCGAGATCAGCCACGACATCACGTGCCGCAAGAAGGTCCGTCTCGCGAACGGCCGAGAGCTGAGCGCGATCGAGGTCCAGGAGGAGTATTACGAGCGCACGTCGAGGTTCCTGGAACGGCGCGGGACCGATCCCCAGTCGAAGCAGCTGCTCGAGGAGTGGCGAGACGCGCTCGATGCGCTGATCGACGGAGCGCCGGAGCGGCTGATGCACAAGGTCGACTGGGTCGCCAAACACGCGCTGATCGAGCGCTACCGGGTCAAGCACGACCTGCCGCTCTCGCACCCGCGGGTCGCGCTGCTGGATCTCGCCTACCACGACGTGAACCGCACGCGCGGCCTCTATCACCTCCTCGAGCGTCAGGGGCGCGTGGAGCGCGCGGTGACGGAGAAGGACATCCATCGCGCGATGCGCGAGCCGCCGCAGACGACCCGGGCGAAGCTCCGCGGCGATTTCATCCGTCAGGCCAAGCAGAAGCGGCGCGACTACACGGTCGATTGGGTCCATCTCAAGCTCAACGATCAGGCGCAGCGCACCGTGCTGTGCAAGGATCCGTTCCGGAGCGTCGACGAGCGCGTGGAGCAGCTGATCGCGCACATGTGACGCGGACGTTTCACGCTCCTGCGCGAGCGCCGAGGCTGACGCCGGTGGGGAGCGGAGCGTCGCGGGGGTTCTCCCGCTCGCGCGCGTCAATCGGGGCTATCGGTCGCGCCACCGACCGCCGATCCGCCCGCCGGGTCCGCCGACTCGCTGCGCCATCGCGCAGCGCTGGCCGCCATCCGCGCGGCGAGGATCCCGGCCGCGCCGGCGGCGAGGAAGAACCCGGGGTCGTCGTCGGACCCGCGTCCCATCGACATCACGTCCACGTCCGACCGGACGAGCTCCCTGACCGCCGGCGCTCCCTCGACCTCGACGAGCTGGTGACGCTCCTCGAGCCGTCTCGATCGGAGCGCGTCCCACACCGCCGCGCGTTCCGGGTCGGCGAGGACGGGCACCGGGACGTGGGCGCCCGGCGCGACGACGTGCTCGAGCATCGTGAGCGAGTGATGCGATACGGCCCGGTGGCGCTCGCGGGGATCGGCGAACGAGATCCGCAGCGCGACGAGCGCCCGTCCGCCGAGGACGGTCGCCGCGTTCGCGGCGTTGCCCACGCCGAGCGCCGACACGCCCCACGTCGTCTCGGTCCCCAGGTTGCCTGGGCCGTCGGCCACGATGACGGCATCCGCCCGCGCGACGTGGACCGCCGCGAGGAGCGCGGACCACACGGTGACGGCTTCCAGGTCGCCACCGAACGCGTGTCCCGCCGTCAGCCACGCATCGATGAGCCCTGCCTCGCGGAGCCGCGGAAGGAGACGAGACAGCCCGCCGGGGAGCGCCGCGCCATCGGTCATCACGTAGACCACGCGGGCGGCGCCGGCGATGCGCATCCCGGCGGCGATCGGCGCGACCATCGAGTGCAGCGGCGCGACGACGACCGGCGTGGCATCCAGTCCGCCGGGCGTCTCGAGCGCTTCACGGTGGGTCTCCTCGACCGTCCGCACCGCGAGCTGGTGCGGAAGGTACCGCGCTTTCATGACACGGCCGGGAGCCCTCCACTCCTCGTTCGCATCCCGGTCGACGGCGACGACGAGATGCACCCCGCCGGTCCCGAGCCCGAGGGCGACGGCAGTCGTGTTCAACAGGACGCGATCCCCCGGCCGGCATCCGCCGACCAGCTCCGGGTATGCGAGGGCGGATGCCCGGCCGCCGTCGACGTCGACGGTCAGCTCGACCGCGCCGGGTCGCACGTCGCCGACCTCGGCGACGTGTCCCCAGCGCAGCCGGATCGACCCCGACGGCGGACCGGTCTCGCGCACGGTCACGAGTATGATGCGCGCGCATGCAGCCGTTGGAGCGCCTGGTCAACCTCGTGGCGCTGCTCCTGGAGTCCCGCACCCCGCTCACGTTCGAGCAGATCCGCGAGAAGCTCGCCGAAGCGTATGCACACGGCGACGTCAACTCGGCCAAGCGGATGTTCGAGCGCGACAAGGACGTCCTGCGCGACATCGGCGTGCCGATCGAGGTCACGGCCACGGATGTCTGGGATGCGGAACAGGGCTACGCGATCGTCAAGGACCGGTATTACCTGCCCGAGATCCGGTTCACCGCCGAGGAGATCACCGCGCTCGCGGTCGCGGCGCGGTCAGGCGGTGACACCGCCGCGGAGGACGCGGTCCGCAAGCTGCTCTCCGGTGCCGAGGAGGGCATCCTCGCGGTGATCGGCGCGATCGCAGGACCGAGCGACGAGTCCACGGCGACGCTCACTGCCGTGGGCGAAGCCGTCGCGAGCGCGCGTCGGCTGATGTTCGGGTACCGGACGGCGAGCGGCGGGACCGCCGAGCGGACGGTCGACGCGTTCGGGCTCGCGGTCCGCGGAGGGCACTGGTACCTCGTCGGCTTCGACCACGACCGCGGCGAGATCCGATCGTTCCGGCTCTCGCGCGTTTCCGGCTCGATCCGGGACGTGGGCGAGGGCAACCCGCCGCCCGAGGGCTTCCGTGCCGCGGACCACGTCGTCGCGGGCCCCTGGGGCGTCGGGGAGCCACAGAGCCTCGCTCGCGTCGCGCTCGCTCCCAGCGTCGCGTGGTGGGCGATCGAGGGGATCACCGGTGCCGACGTCGTCGAGACGCGCGCCGACGGATGGGTGGTCGCGACGATCCCGTGGTCTCCGGGGGAGAGCCTGGCCGGATGGATCCTGTCGTTCGGCGCGGACGCGGAGGCGTTGGGTCCCCCCGAGCTCCGCGACGACGTCATCCGCCGGTTGGAGGCTCTGGGTGCCTGACCCCCCGCGGCGCACACCTGCGAAGACGTCCGAGCGCCTGCGGCGGATGCTCGTCGTCGTCCCGTACCTGATCCAGCACCCCGGGACGGCGGTCGCCGAGGCGGCGGGGATGTTCGATCTGACCGAGGAGGAGCTGCTCGACGATCTCGGACTGCTCTTCGTCTCGGGACTGCCGCCGTACGGCCCCGGCGACCTCGTGGACGTCGACATCCAGGAGGGTCGCATCTGGATCTCGATGGCCGACTACTTCTCGCGCCCGCTGCGGCTGACGCGCAGCGAGGCGCTCGCGCTCTTCCTGCGCGGCACGTCGCTCTCGGCGACCCCCGGCGTCCCCGAGGCCCCGGCCCTGGCGTCGGCGCTCGCGAAGCTCGCGGACGGCCTCGGTCCGGAGACGCTCGGCGAGCTTCCCGACCGCGTGGCCGCGGCGGCCACCCGCGAGCCGGAGTCGCTGGCGATCTTGCGTGACGCGGTCGAGGGCCGCGAACGCGTCCGGATCGAGTACCACGCCGCGTCGTCCGCCGAGACCTCGACGCGCGAGATCGACCCCGAGGTCGTGTTCTCCGCGATCGGTCACTGGTACGTGGCGGCCTGGGACGCGGGCGCCGACGCCGAGCGGCTGTTCCGTGTCGACCGCATCCGGTCGACGGAGCGGACGGGCGAGCGGTTCTCTCCGCGAGGGCTCGAGGGCGCCGGACGGTCGCTGTACACACCCACCGAGCGCGACGTCGACGTTCGCCTCCGCCTCGCACCTGCCGCTCGCTGGGTCGCCGAGTACTACGAGACTGTCGGTGACGTCCAGCGCGACGACGGGACCCTCGAGATCGTCGTGCCCGCCGCCCGGCTCGAGTGGCTGGAGCGCCTCGCCCTCCGCCTCGGACGGGATCTCGAGATCGTCGACCCGCCGGAGCTCCGCGGTCGCGTCCGCGACCTCGCCGCGGCGACCCTCGCCCGGTACCGCTGACCGGCCGTCGCTTCCCCGGGCACCGCGCTGCGAGCGACCTCTCGCGCGTGGCTCAAGGCCCCGCGCGAGAGGACCGATACAGCGGTTGTCATGACCACCATCCGGACGACGTGCCC
>DASPIF010000124.1:0-7333 GCA_035629255.1 Actinomycetota bacterium
GCCTCGACGTTGTTGCCGTGCAGGTCGTTCACGAACGCCGCGTAGTACCGCTCGGAGTACTGGAGCCAGACCCCGGGCTCGCCGCGCGACGTCGCGCCGTTCGCGAGCGCCGCGTCGTAGAACGCGTCGACCGCCTCGCGCCCGGCCGCGTCGAAGGCGACGTGCGCGTGCGCCGTCACCGGCTCGCCACGCGAGATCGCGAAGTCGTCGATGCCCTCGGTTCCGAACGCGACGCCGTCGCCCTTCACGTACAGCTCTTCGTAGCCGATCGGCGCCAGCGCCGCCGTGTACAGACGACGACTCGCATCGAGATCCTGGACGACGAACAGCACATGGTCCACCACGATCCGACGCACGGTCATGTCTCCAACCTCCCCGCCGCGAGGTTCGCTCAGTCGTCCTTCTGGATCACGCAGAAGAGGTTGCCCTCGGGATCCTCGAGCACGACGAAGTCCTCGTCCGGCTCGGGCGTCCTCGGGAACCGCTTCGCGCCGAGCGCGAGGATGCGCTCGATCTCGGCGTCCCGCTCGCTCGTGTACAGGTCGAGGTGGAGGCGGTTCTTCCCGACGCGGGGCTCGGGCACCTTCTGGAGCGAGACCTGCCGCCTGTGGTCGTTCGGATCGCGCAGGACGCCCCAGTCGGGATCCGGATCCTCGCGCGGCTCGTAGCCGAGGACGTCCCGCCAGAACGCCCACATCGCGTCGAAGTCGTTGCAGTCGATCACGACCGAGCCGATCCGCACTTGCGCCATCGTCGCGCCTCCCGGATGTCAAGCGTGCGACACGAGCGTACCGAGCCGCCGCTCGAGGGTTCGGGGGGAGGCGCCGGGTCGGGATGGATGCGGCACGCGGGCGTCCGGTGGCGCGTAGCATCGGCCGGTGCCGCGGGTCGCCCGTCTCGGTCGAGCGCTCGTCCAGCTGTTCTGGTTGGCGCTCGCATTCGTCTCGGCCGTGGTCGCCGTCGGCATGCTGATCCAAGCGTCCGTCGGGCCCGACCGCGGCGTCGTCCGCCTCGTCTTCGCGGGCGCTGGCCTCGTGCTCCTCGCGGCGAGCTACCTCACGTATCGAGCGCACGCGGGCGATCGCATGTGATGACCGCGCGAACACAGGTCACGCTGGTCCCGCACACGCATTGGGATCGCGAGTGGTACGAGCCGTTCTCGGTCTTCTCCGAGCGTCTCGTCTCGATGATGGACACGCTGCTCGAGCTCGCCGCCGAGGGCTTCCCGCACTTCCACCTCGAC
This sequence comes from Actinomycetota bacterium, assembly GCA_035629255.1. GTDB lineage: Bacteria > Actinomycetota > UBA4738 > UBA4738 > HRBIN12 > CALGFI01. Next base: position 1,244 of record DASPIF010000124.1, read on the forward strand.
GGCCAGACGGCGATGATCGACGACTACCTCGAGCGGCGTCCCGAGCGGACTCGCGACCTTGCGGGCGCGGTCTCTGCCGGTCGGCTGTCCGCGGGGCCGTGGGTCGCGCAGATGGACGAGTTCCTGACGTCCGGCGAGTCGCACATCCGCAACCTCGAGATGGGCCTCGAGCGAGCGCGGTCGCTCGGGCGCGCGCTCGAGGTCGGGTACATGCCCGATCAATTCGGGCACATCGGGCAGATGCCGCAGATCCTGCGCCTCGCGGGCATCGAGCGCGCGATGGTCTGGCGCGGCGTCCCGAGCGCGATCCGTACCTCGACCTTCCGCTGGCGCTCGCCCGACGGGAGCGAGGTCCTGACGGAATCGCTCCCACTCGGATACGGGAGCGGCTGGTCGTTGCTGCAGGCCGAGGATCCCGAGTCGCTCGCGAGCGCGCTGTCCACCGAGGTCGAGCGGCTGCGGCCGTTCGCGCAGGACGGGCGCGTCGTCGTGATGGTCGGGTACGACCACGCCGGCCCGGACGCGACGCTGCCCGCGCGGCTCGCGAACGCGGAGCTGAGCGACGACGTCGAGGTCACGATCGGGAGCGTCGCGTCGCACGTCGCGTCGCTCGAGGCGAGCGAGGACCTCCCCGTCTGGACGGGCGAGCTCCGCTCGAGCGCGAGAGCACATCTGCTCCCGAACGTCTACTCGGCGCGCGTCCACCAGAAGCGCGAGCGCGGTCGCGTCGAGGCCCTCCTCGAGCGGTACGCCGAGCCGCTCGCCGCATTCGTCCCCGGGGTCGCGTGGCCCGAGGACGAGCTCCGACGCGCGTGGACGCTGATGCTGTGGAACGGCGCGCACGACTCGGCGTGCGGGTGCTCGCACGACCAGGTCGCGCTCGACGTCGACGCGCGGTTCGCCGAGGCGAGGGCGATCGCGAGCGACATCGTCGACCGCGCGATGACGGAGCTCGCATCCCACGTCGGCGGCGACGGCGTCCTCCGGTTCAACCCGTCCCCGTTCGAGCGCGACGGCGTGCCGGGTCTCGGCTACGCGGTGGTGGACGCCGTCGCCGAGCCCCCGTCGGCATCCGTCTCGCTGGAACCGCTGCGCGACGGCGGGCTCACCGCCGACGGCCTCACCCTGGCGCTCCTCGACGAACCGGACGTCGGCGACCTCTACACCTTCTGCCCCGCGGACGCCGAGCAGCGCGCGAGCCCACCGTCGTCGCTCGGGATCGACGGCGACCTCGTGACGGCGTCGTGGGACGGGCTCGAGGTGGCGATGAGGATCACGCGTCGCGTCGACGAGCCGTTCCTGCGGCTCGACGGCACGATCTCGAACCGACGTGGCGACCACCGGCTGCGGCTGCACGTAGGCCTCGAGGATCCGGCCGACCGCGCGATCGCCGGCGCGCCGTTCGAGCTCGTCGAGCGACCGCTCGTCGGCGAGGGCAGCGAGGGCGAGGCGCCGTCGCCGACCTGGCCGGCTCGACACGTCGTGCTGGCCGGCGAGATCGCCGTCCTGCACGAGGGCGTGTTCGAGTACGAGATCGCCGGTGGACGCGAGATCGCCCTCACGCTCCTGCGCTGCGTCGGCACGATCAGCCGCGAGCATCTCGCGACACGTCCGTGGCCCGCCGGACCGCCGACCCCGACGCCGGGCGGTCAGATGATCGGCGAGACCACGTTCGCGCTCGCGGTGTGGCGTGGCGCCGACCGCGACTCGCTGCTCCGCGGGTGGGAGCGGTTCGCGCTTCCCCTCGTCGACGCGCCGGCGTCGGCCGGGACGTCACACCCGTCGGCGGGATCGCTGCTCGAGCTCTCAACTCACGAGGTCGAGCTCTCGAACATCCGCCGCCGCGACGGCACGCTCGAGATCCGTGTGTGGAATCCGCGGATCGACGGGCCCGCGCGGACGACGATCGCCGGCCGAGACTTCACGGTCGGTCCCGCCGGGATCGCCACGATCGCCGAAGGGGCATCCTCGTGAGCTGGATACCGGCGACGTCGCGAGATCAGCGGTGCGAGCGCTCCTCCGCGAGCCGCGCGAGGTTCGCGAGCTGCTTCCGGTCGGCGCGGTTCACGTAGGGCCGGAAGATCGTGCGGACGCCCCACTTCAACCAGTACGGGACGTAGTTCACGCGGCTGATCGTCTCGGTGTACGTGATCCGCGACCCCTCGCCCTCGGACGCGACGTCGTAGCGGTGCGTGAAGTGCGCGTGCCACGTCGCGCCGTGCGTGCGATCGAGGCGCGAGTCGGTCTCGATCACGAAGACGGCCGGGCGCGACGCCTCCGCGACGACCGACCGGTCGTGGAACGTCCCGTTGTCCGCGGCCCCCGACGACGTGAACCCGGTGCCGACGAGCGCCGGTCCGTCCGGCGCATCGAGCTCGCAGCTTGAAGGTGTCGCTCGCTGCGCGCTCCCCCGACCACTCCAGATGCGCGCGGAGATCGACGATCGTGTCGAACACGGCCTCCGGTGTTGCCTTCGACGTGACCGTCGTCTGCGTCCGGAACACGAACGGATGCGTCGCCATCACGGCCCCTTCTTCCGCCGGCTCGGCGACCGTACCGCCCCTGGCGCGTCTCGCGCTTGCCGCCCCACGGAGGTGCCACGCATGATGCCGAGGTGGAGCGATCAGCCGACACCGCGGGCGGCGGGGACGTCCAGGTCCGGACGTTCCTGATCGCGGACGTCCGCGGGTACACCCTCTTCACGCAGGAACGCGGCGACGAGGCCGCGGCGAAGCTCGCCGCCAGGTTCGCCGATATCGCGCGCGAGATCGTCGAGGACCGCGGTGGCACGCTCCTCGAGCTCCGGGGCGACGAGGCGCTCTGCGTGTTCGCGTCCTCGCGGGAGGCGATCCGCGCCGCGATCGACCTGCAGCTCAGGTATGTGCAGGAGACGATCGACCAGCCCGACCTGCCGCTCACGGTCGGCATCGGGCTCGACGCCGGCGAGGCCGTCCCCGTGCAGGGCGGCTATCGCGGCGGCGCCCTGAACCTCGCCGCGAGGCTGTGCGGTCAGGCCCGCGCCGGCGAGATCCTCGCGACGCGGGAGGTGACTCACCTCGCACGCCGCCTCGACGGGATCCGCTACCAGGAGCGCGGCGCGCTGACCCTCAAGGGCATCGGCGATCCGGTCACGGTCGTCCGCGTCCTGCCCGAGGACGGCGATCCCGCGGAGCTGCTGCGCCCGTTCGCCCCTCCCGCGCCCGCACCGCCCACGCGGGCGCGACGCTGGCCGGTCGCCGCTGTCGCCGCCGTCGTGGCGCTCGGACTCGTCGCGATCGCGGTCCTCATGCTGGGCGGCGACGACGGGGGCCCCGTTCGGATCAGATCGGACTCCGTCGCGCGCCTCGGCGTCGAAGACGGGGGCCTCGACTTCTCGGAGGCCATCGGCGATCGCCCCGGCGCGATGGCGATCGCCTTCGGCAGCGTGTGGGTGATCCAGCCGGATCGGGATCGCGTCGTCCGTCTCGACGGCGAAGACGGGTCCGTTCGCGACACGATCCGCGTCGGATCGTCGCCCGCGGCGATCGCGGCGGGCGACGACGAGATGTGGGTCACGAACTCGACCGACGGCACGATCAGCCGGATCGACGTCGACACGAACGAAGCGAGCGCCACCGTGCTCGCCGGCTCGCGCCCGACGGGGATCGCCGTCGGCGGCGGCGCGTTGTGGGTGGCGGATTCCAGCGGCGCCGCGCTCCTTCGGATCGATCCCTCGGGCGCGGGGGAGCCGTCGTCAGTCGACCTTCCGGGCGAGCCGGCGGGCGTCGCGTGGACGGCCGATGGCGTCTGGGTCTCGTACTCGCCCGACAAGATCGCGCGGGTCGACGCGCCGGCGAACGGCTCCACATCCACGATCGCCCTCACGCAGACGGTGGGGACGGAGCCGACCGCGGTGCTGGCCGCGCATGGGTCGCTCTGGGTCGCGAACCATCTCGACGGCACGGTGTCGCGCATCGAGCCGTCGACGGGCGACGTCGAGGATGTGATCCCGGTCGGTGACGGTCCGAACGCGCTTGCGGCGGCTGACGCCTCGGTCTGGGTCACGAACGAATACGACGGCACCGTCGTCGCGATCGATGCCGGGACGAACGAGATCGAACGGACGGTGTCGCTAAGCGCGACGGCGGCCTCGCTCGGCGTCGACGGTGATGGCGTCTGGGTCGCCGTCGCCGCCTCCGAGCGAGACCATCGCGGCGGAACGCTGAACGTCGCCGGCGGCCCCGTGCAGTCCCTGGATCCGGCGGTCGCGTACGACATCAGGGCGTGGCAGATCCTCACGATCACCAACGACGGGCTTCTGGGCTACAAGAAGGTGGGTGGGCCGGAGGGCACGACGCTCGTGCCGGACCTCGCGTCGTCGTTCCCGGAGGTCTCCGCCGACGGGCTGACGTATCGCTTCCCGCTGCGGGGCGGCATCCGGTACTCGACCGGCGAGGCGGTATCGCCGGAGGATTTCCGCCACGGGCTCGAACGCGCGATCGTGTTGAGTCCCGACGCGGCCGGCCTGTTCGGCGCGATCGCCGGCGCCGCGGAGTGTCACGAGGCCGGGACCGAGTGCGACCTGTCCGAGAGCATCGTCGTCGAGGACGCCTCCGTCACGTACCGACTCGAGCACCCCGACCCGGACCTGGCGTTCAAGCTGGCGATGCCATTCGCGTATCCGCTGCCGCCGTCCGTCCCGATGAAGAAGCAGGGCTTCACGCCGCTTCCGGCGACCGGGCCCTACATGGTCGAGGCGACGAGCGAGGACGGCATCGAGCTCGTCCGCAACGCGGAGTTCGAGCAGTGGTCGGGGGCGGCGCAGCCCGACGGGTTCGTCGACGCGATCTCGTGGTCGTACGACGAAGATGCCGAGCGCACCCTCGAGGCACTCACGGACGGCACGATCGACTGGACGACGGGAGCCACGCCGGAGGACGTCGAGTCGCTCCGGTCGACGGATCCCGACCAGGTGGTGTCGGCGCCCAACTCGACGCTCTACTTCGTCGGCTTCGACGTCCTCCAGGCGCCGTTCGACGACGTCCGCGTCCGCCGGGCGGTCAACTACGCGATCGACCGGGCCCACGTCGTCGACCTGATGGGCGGGCCCACCTTCCACCGTCCTGCGTGTCAACTCGTCCCCCCCAGCATCCCCGGGCACTTGCCGTTCTGCCCGTACACCGCCGACCCGGCGGGCGGACGCTGGTCGGGGCCGGACCTCGAGCGCGCGAGGGCGCTGATCGAGGCGGCGGGTGTCGCGGGCGAGCGCGTGACGGTCTTCACGCCGACGGATGGCGTCCCGCCGGGCACCGCCGACGCGATGACCTACGTCGCCGAGGTGCTCACGCAGCTCGGGATGCCGGCCGACGTCAGGGTGATCGGCAACACCGACACGTACTTCGGGAAGTACCTCTACGGGGCGGAGGAAGGGACGCCACAACACCCGAAGATCTTCTTCAGCGGGTGGGGCGGCGACTTCTTGACCGCGAGCAACTACGTCGAGCCTCAGTTCGGTTGCTCGGGCGGCGCGAACGCGTTCGGGGTGTGCGATCCCACGCTCGAACGTCTGATGGAGGAGGCGAAGAGCCTCGCCTCGGACGTGGGCGCCGCGAACCGAGCGTGGGCGGCGGCCGATCGACGGCTCATCGAGCAGGCGATGCTCGCCCCGCTCACGAACGGCCTCGCCGCCTACCCCGTCTCGGATCGCGTCGGCAACGTGCAGATCCATCCCCTCTGGACGCTGCTCCTCAGCCGCGTCTGGGTCCGCTGACCGAGCTCCGCTTCGTCGGTTCTCCGCGCCCGGCCTGCGGAAGTGGACGCCCTACGCCGCGCTCACGCCCTTCTCCCAGACCTCCCACGAGCGTACGACGTGCATGCCGGCGCGCTCGTACAGGCGGGTCGCGCCGGTCGGGTTCGAGGAGTCCACGCCGAGCTCGGTACGCGCGATGCCGCGGCGGTGGAACTCGGCGAACGCGGTGCGGAGCAGGGCGAGCGCGACGCCGCGGCGTCGCCACCCGCGCCGAACGCCGAGCATCGTCACCTGGGCGGCGTCCTCGTCGTGGGGCGAGGACGTCGTGCACGTCGCGGCCCCGACGACCTCGTCGCCGTCGG
>DASPIF010000125.1:0-6983 GCA_035629255.1 Actinomycetota bacterium
AGTTGATCTGGTCCATCGTCAGCGGATCCGTGGATCCGGGGCTGAACTCGGGGAAGGTGTCTGGCAGCCCGTCAGTCGCGCAGCGATCGCTCAGGAGCTGCGCGAACGACACCGCCTGTGGGACGGCGGTCTGGTAGTCGCAGCTGTTCGCGAGCACCTGCTGCCAGCCACCCGGCCGGAGCAGGGGGAACGCAGAGACCGCGCTCTTACCGATCGGCGACTTCCCGATCGGGCTCTTGCCGATGGGCGACTTCCCGATCGGGCTCTTGCCGATGGGCGACTTCCCGATCGGCGACTTCCCGATCGGCGCGTCCTGCGTCGGCGAGCCCTGCTGGTCGATCTCGGTGGGTGGGATCTGGTTCAGCGCCACGTTCGTGACCCCGGGCGTCGTCGAACCGTCGAGGTCCGTCGTCAGCGAGAGCGCGAGGTTGGGCTTCGCACCCTCCGGACACTGGCCACCGGTCTCGGTACCGAGCGTCAGGTTGTCGAGGAAGACCGCTGAGTCGAATACGTCGTCGCCGTCGTCGAAGATAGAGAGATAGACCGAGTGCGGCGCGTTCGGGGCGATCGACGTCTGAGCGACGAGCGCGGGGGTCGCGCCGTCGTAGACCGTGCCGTTCGCCTCCGCGGCGGTCATGTTCGTCACGCCGGTGCTGTTGATCGTGATCGGGTCGCCGTCGGGGTCGAAGGCGAAGTTGTTCGGAGCGCTGATCGAGGACCCGGACGTCGTCCAGTTCGAGCTGTCGAGCTCGGCGATGAAGGCGTCGTTGTACGCGGAGCCGACGTATTCGGGGAACTCCTCGGACAGGAAGCGGAAGTCGATCCGCAGACATGTGTTGGCCCCGACGGCCTCGGCCGAGAGGTCGACCTTCAGGACGGTGACATCGAAATCGCTGTTGCCTCGGACGTTCCCCCCACCGTTGCTGGTGCTCGCATTCACGCTCGGAAGGCTCGTCGCATGCGCCGCGTTGCCGGTCGACAAGATCGCGTAGGAGGGCCCATGGGTCGGGAACGACGCCAGGGCCGTATCGGCGACGGCGGAAGGCGCGCCCGAGGGCGGCTTCGCCGTGAACGTCCCCGTCACGCTCGCGCCCGTCCCGTTGAGCGCGATCGCGATGTCCTGCGCCGTGGACGAAGTGGTGATCGCTGCCTGTGCGGGCACGCCAACCAGCACCGTTGCCGCGAACAGCGCGAGCGCGCCAAGGGACGTCGGGAAACGCTTCATCATTCCTGCCTCACGATCGGGTGAATTGGAGCGACGGCTGGGGACGCACAGGGATCAGACGCCGCCCGACCCCTCGACGGCCTAGGCTGTATAACGCAAAGCGCGTCCGGCGCCTAGGGCCGTTCGTCTGTTGTGCACGTGGCGTGGTCGTTTGTTTCGTCCTAGTGCATCGGCCGGACCCGGTCGGCTCGACGATGAGCGACAGCGGCGGCATCCTGGTCGTCGACGCCCGGATCCGACGAAGCGGACGGGCCGACGCCACCCATAGGAGGATCGCCACGCTCGGATCGGACGAGCAGCGCCTGAAGCCGTACGTCCCACGGCTCGTCGTCGAATGGGCCAGAGACGCCCCCGAGGACCGCCACCGGCGCGTCGAAGGATCGCTCGCGTTCGTCGATATCTCTGGGTTCACCTCTATGACCGAGCGCCTCGCCCGGAAAGGCAAAGTGGGCGCGGAAGAGGTGAACGATGTCCTCGACGTCTGCTTCACGAATCTGCTGTCGGTGGCCTACGACTTCGACGGCGGCGTCATCAAGTGGGGCGGGGACGCGGTGCTCCTGCTGTTCACGGGCGAAGATCATGCGCCGAGGGCCTGTCGCGCGGCCGTCGGCATGCGGGACGCCCTCCGTAGGCTCCGTCGGTTCCAGACGTCGGCGGGCAACGTCGCGCTGCGGATGTCCGTCGGGATCCACAGCGGTGCCTTCGATTTCTTCCTGATCGGCGGGTCTCATCGAGAGCTCATCATCACGGGGCCGGCGGCGTCGCGGACCGTGGCGATGGAATCCACGGCCACCGCGGGCGAGATCGCGATCAGCTCCGCCACGGCGGCCCTCCTCCCCGCGAACGCCGTCGGCAAGCCCAAAGGCGAGGCGCTGCTCCTCCGACGTGAGCCCGATGCGGACGTGGTACGGGCGGGTCCTGTGAGCGTGGCAGACGACGAGATCGCGCCGTTCGTGCCGATCGACACGCGGACCCACCTGCTCACGGGTGGCGGCGACACCGAGCACCGCCGCATCACCGTCGCGTTCATCCAGTACAAGGGCACCGACGCTCCGCTCGACGCGGGCCGGTACGACGAGGCCGCCGACGCGCTCGAGCGGTTGATCCTCACGGTGCAGGATGCGGCCGAAGCGCACGGAGTGTCGTTCCACGACACGGACATCGACGCCGACGGCGGGAAGGTGCTCCTCGTCGCCGGAGCGCCACGCGCGTCGGGGAACGACGAGGAGCGGATGCTTCGTGCCGTTCGCCGGATCGTCGAGGCAGGGACCGATCTGCCGATCCGGATCGGCGTCAACGCCGGCGGCGTGTTCGTGGGTGACTTCGGACCGCCCTACCGACGGAGCTACGCCATGAAGGGCGACGCGGTGAACCTCGCCGCGCGGATCATGGGCAAGGCGGACGTCGGTCAGATCCTCGCCACGGACGACGTCCTGTCGCGATCGGGAACGAAGTTCGACGCCCGACCGATGACCCCGTTCATGGTCAAGGGCAAGAAGCGGCCGATCCAGGCGTACGACATCGGCCCGATCGTTGCGTCGGAACGACCGAAGGCCGAGAAGAGCGCCCCGCTGATCGGGCGCGAACGCGAGCTCGCGCTGCTGCGCGAGGCGCTCGAGACGTCTCGAACGACGCACGGCCGGGTCGTCGACCTCGTCGCAGAGCCGGGGATGGGCAAGTCGCGGTTGCTCGAGGAGCTGGAGCGCTCCTCGGAAGACGCACCCGTCCTCCGCGTCATCTGCGACCCGTACGAGGCGTCAACGCCCTACCACCCCTTCAGGGCGCTGCTCCGGGACGCGCTCGGTATCCCACAGGATCTCGGTTCGCACGAGGGGGGCGAGATCCTCATCCAGGCCGCGATGCGACTCGCACCCGAGATCCAACCGTGGCTGCCGCTGATCGCCGTGCCGTTCGACGTCGATGTCCCCCCGTCCCTCGAGAGCGAGCAGCTCGAGCTCGAGTTCAAGAAGGCGAGACTGGAGGATGCGACCGCGACCCTGCTGCGAGCTGCGCTCCCGGGGCCCGCGCTCCTGATCTTCGAAGACGTGCACTGGATGGACGAATCGTCGAGCGACCTCCTCGGGCGGCTCGTGTCGCAGGTCGACGACACGCGTTGGCTGATCTGCGATACGAGGCGCGACGAGTCCTCCGGATTCGCGCCGCAACGGGGTCCGTCGACGACGCTGATCGAGCTCCCACCGCTGTCCCCGACCGACGCTGCGGAACTCGCCGCGATGAGCGGCGATGCCGAGATGCTCGATCCGCACGCGCTGTCCGTGCTCGCGGAGCGATCGGGCGGCAACCCGCTCTTCCTGCGCGAGCTCGTGGCGGCGTCCCAGAACATCGATGTCGGCGAGGTCCTGCCCGATTCGGTCGAGGCGCTGCTGGCGGCGCGGATCGACCGCCTCACCGCTCCGGACCGCGCGCTCCTTCGGTCCGCATCCGTCCTCGGCGCCTCGTTCAGCATCGACCTGCTCGAACAGACACTCGACGATCGCACCGCGTCGATCCGCGACCCGGCGACGTGGACCCGGCTCGCCGAGTACATCGTCGCTTCGGACGACGAGCTCCGTTTCCGACATGCGCTGATCCGCGACGCGGCGTACGAGGGCCTGCCCTACCGGCGGCGTCGCGAGCTCCACGAGAAGGTCGGCGCGACCCTCGAGCGGTCGAGCGGCGACGTGGAAGACCTCTCCGAGCTCCTGTCGATGCACTTCTTCCATGCTCACGACTTCGACAAGGCATGGACCTACTGCCGGCTCGCCGGCGATCGAGCGAGATCGAAGTTCGCGAACGTCGAAGCGGCCGACTTCTACCGCCGGGCGATCCAGTCCGCCCGATCGCTCGGGACGGTCCCCGAGATCGACGTCGCGGACGTCTTCCGGTCGCTCGGTGACGTCTCCGATCGCGCCGGCCGATACGACGAGGCCGCGCGCGCGTATGCATCGGCGCGCAGTCTCGTCGCTGGCGACGCGCTCGCCGAGGCGCACCTCCTTCTCAAGGAGGGCGTCATCCGAGACCGTTCGGGACGGTACTCCCTCGCGCTCGGCTGGTACCGGCGTGGGCTCACCAAGCTCGACGGGATCGACGGGGACCCGCGAGCCGAGGCCGCCAGAGCGCAGCTCGCCGTCTGGTACGCCGCCGCCCGCCGTCAGCAGGGTCGCCTGAAGGAGGCGATCAAGTGGTGCCTGATCGCGATCGACCACGCGCGCGCCGGGGACGACAAGGACGCGCTCGCCCATGCCTATCGACTGCTCGACTGGGTCTACACCGAGCTCGGGCACCCCGAGCGCGTCGACTACCGGGGGCTCGCCCTTCCGCTGTACGAGGAGCTCGGCGACCTCGGAGGACAGGCGGACATCCTCAACCAGCTCGGGATGGACGCGTACTTCGAGGGACGTTGGACCGAGGCGATCGACCTGTACCGGCGTGTCGAAGAGGCGTCCGAGAAGATCGGGGACGCCGTGACCGCGGCGCACGGCACGAACAACATCGCGGAGATCCTGTCCGACCAGGGGCGCCTCGAGGAGGCGGAGCCGCTGTTCCAGCGAGCGTTCCGCGTGTGGCGTGCCTCGCGATTCAGCCTCGGCATCCCATTCGCGATGAGCAACCTCGGACGTCTCGCCGCGCGGGCGGGGCGGTTCGAGGAGGCGCACGCGCGACTGTCCGAGGCGGCGGCCGGGTTCCGCGCGATCGGCGCGGAGGGCCAGGCGCTCGAGGCGGAGGCCCGGATCGCGGAGGCGATGCTGCTCGAAGGACGCCACGCCGAGGCGCTCGAGAGCGCCACCTCGACCCTCCAGCGGGCGAACGCGCTGAAGGGCCTGGTGATTCTGCGCGCGATGCTGCATCGTCTGCGTGGTTGGGCGCTCATCGCGTCCGAGAGGCTCGCGGAGGCACGAGTCGCCCTCGAAGAGAGCCTGCGCCTCGCGCGGTCCGTCGATGCGGACTTCGAGATCGCGCAGACCCTCCTCGCGTTGGCACGCGTGGAGGAGGACAGCGAACATGCCGTGCGAGATCAGCACGAGAAGGAGGCGCACGCGATCCTCGACAAACTCGGCGTGGCGACGCCGCAAGCGGTCGTCCCTGATCGGGGCGGAGTCGTCCTCGGGGAGTCGAACTCGCGCGCCTGAGCGTGATCGCCCGCGCAGCACGTTCGAGCTCGCGGCGAGCTCGAACGTCTCCCGGCGCGAGTACGCGCCTCCGAGGCGAGGTACGCAGGCCCGACCGCATTCTCAGCGCCGCTAGTCGGCGCCGTCGTGGCGAGCTGCTGCGGCGATCTTCATCGTGTCGCAAGCGCTGCGGAGCGTTCAGCGCGCGATCCGTCGGGGAGCGCCGGTTCGGCGTCGATCGTGAAGTAGAGCCGATACTTGGATGCCGGGACGAGGTTCTTCGTCTGCAGGTTGTAGATGTAGCCCCCCGTCACGCCAAGCTGGGGGTCGTAGCGGAACAGGGTCGTTCCGGTTCCGGAGTTCGGATCGAGCTTGACCTGGGTCTCCGTGCCGTTCACCACCTTCACGAGCCTCGTCGCCGTGAGCCCGATCGACGGTGCCGACAGGTTGCGACCGGTCGCCCGATCGCACAGCTGAAGCTTGATGGGGATCGTGCTCGTCGTCAGCTTGACCGGTTGGTTCGGGTCGTACAGGAGGCACACGCCGTAGCCCACGACGTAGTCGACGGACCGCGACGCGCGGTTGCCGAGCGCATCGGTCGCGGCGACCGTGAAGGTGCGTCGACCGACCGTCAGGGTCGGGATCACCGAGCCCGCCGGCAAATCCCCGGTGCACGACGTGACCCCCGCGCCGCCATCGCTGCATCCGTACTCGGCGGTGAGGTGCTCGCCGAGGGTGTACAGGGTCGACCGTGGGCTGGTGACATCGATCGTGGGCGGCGTCTCATCGACCCCGACGGCGAACGTCCGCGTGGCGACGTTGCCAGCCACGTCGGTCGCCGCGACGCGGATCGTGTAGTCGCCCGACGTCGCAGGCATCGTGAACGACGTGTCGCCGGAACGACAGGCGGGTGACGCCGTCGCGCCGCCCGAGATCTCGATCGTGCACGCCGAGACCCCGGTCCCGTCGTCGCCGACGGTGACCGACAACGGGGTCGAGGCGCGGACGAACACCGTTCCATCGGCGCCGGTGACCTTCGGCGTGCCGATCGCGAGCGTGACGGTCGGCGGTTGCTCGTCGACGGCCGCGTACGCCGCACCTGAGTTCGTCGCGTTGGCGACGTTGCCGTGGGAGTCGATCGCGAACACGACGAACTCGCGCACGTTGAACGGCATCGTTCCGACCCAACGACCGTCGACCGCTGCATCGGGTTCGAGATCCAGGAGGCGATAGACGTTCGGATCGTCTCCTCCGAGCGGCAACGCGTTCACACCGACGCGCAGCACGGGGTCGGCGTCACCGTTCCCGGGGTCGTGAACGGTGACAGAGAAGCGTGTCCTTCCCGCGACCGGATCGGCGACGACCTCGACGATCTGCGGTGGCGTCGTGTCGCCGTCCGCCGAGTACGTCACGAGCCAGCGAGACGTGACGAACGTCCGGAAGACCCCGGGCCCAGGCCCTGACGCGGGGCGATACTGGCCGGGAAGGACCACCAAGCGTTGGTCGGTCGTCCCATCGCGGTCGATGAACGTCGTGATCGCCTGCGGCGTCGCCGGGTAGATGCCCGGTGCCGTGCGCACCGGATCGATCGTTGAGCTGTCGATCGTGGCGCGCGCGTAGGCGATGTCGAGGTTCGTGGCCTCGATCTC
>DASPIF010000126.1:0-2769 GCA_035629255.1 Actinomycetota bacterium
CCCACGCCGCCTCGGCCTTCTCGCGGGCCGTGGTCGCCTTCGCCGCGTCCTTCTCGGCGGCGACGGACGCCTTCGCTCGCACCGCGACCTCGGCCTCGGCCTCGGCGGCTCGAGCCACGACCGCCGCGAGCGTTTCGGCCACCTCGGCGGCGGTGCACGCTGCGTCGCGCACGTCGCGCGAACACGTTCGCAGATCACGGATCGTCCGCTCGGTGTCGGCCCATCGCTCGGCGACGTCGCGGACCGCGGCCTCGGCGTCCGCGAGCGTCGCCTCGCGAGCCGCGGCCTCCTTCGCCAGACGCTCGGCTTCGGCGACGGCGTCCGGCGTCACGCCCACGTACTCCGTAGCGAGGAGACGCTCGTGCATCTCGACCGCCGCGGCGGCGTCGCGCTTGACCTCGCCCGCCCTCTTCGCGAGCCGCTCGAACAGCTCGAGCCCGAGCAGCTCGGTGAGGATCTTCCGGCGCTCGGTCGCGTCGCCGACGAGGAACTCGGCGAACCTCCCCTGCGGGAGCAGCACGGTGCGCGTGAAGGCTTCGTACGTCAGCCCGATCGCATCGGCGATCAAGGCGTTCGCCTCGCGGACCCGGTCCGCTCCCTCGCCGGCCTGCACCCAGTCCGCGCCGTCGAACCGCTCGAGCAGGATCTTCGTCGTGCCGGTCTTCGCGGGCGTGGAACGCGTGACGCGGTACCGCCGCCCGTCGACCGCGAACTCGAGCATCACGGCCATCCGCGTCTGGCCCTGGCTGACGAACTGACCTGCCTGGCGGCCGACGCGCTCGATCTCGCCGAAGAGCGCGTACGTCATGGCGTCGAGGATCGACGTCTTGCCCGAGCCCGTCGGCCCGGCGATGGCGAACAGGTCGAGGGCGTCCTTCTCGAAGTCGATCGTCTGCTCATCGCGGAACGCGGTGAAGCCCTTGATCTCCATCCGCAGCGGTCTCACGCGAGCACCCCGTCCGTCTCGAAACCGTGAACCTCGTCGAACGCGTCGAGCAGCGCGGGGACGGGCTCGGCCTGGTGATGCGCGCGGTAGTAGGCGACGAACTGGTCGCGCGGGTGCAGCGAGCGGATCGGGACGTCGCCGCCGCCGCCCTCCTCCCGCTCGTACACCGGCACGACGTCGAGCGCGTTCGGTAGCTCGTCGCGGATCCGGTCGGCGAGCCCCGGCACCGGCCCGTCGGTGGTGACGAACACCCGCAGCCACGCGTCGCCGAGCGACGGCGCGAGCGCCACGATCTCGTCGAGCGTGCCGCGCACGTCGCGGAGCGCGCGTCCGGCCGTGATCGGCACCTCGGTCACCTTGGCCGGCTTGCCCGGGGACGCGTCGACGATCGCGACCGACTTCTTCTGTCCCGCCTCACCGAAATCGAGCTGAAGCAGCGACCCCGCGTATCGCGCCGGCGCCGGGGAGCCTTTGACGGCTTGCGGCAGATGTACGTGGCCGAGCGCGATGTACGCCGCGTCCCCGGGCAGCCGCGAGGGCGGCATCGCGTACGCGATCCCGATCGTGAGCTCGCGCTCGCCCCCACCGGGCGTGACGAGCGCGCCGTCCGTGAACAGGTGCCCCATCACGATCGGGATCCGGCCGGGCGAGAACCCGCTCGCCATCGCCGCGAGGAGCTCGCCCATCCCCTGCGCGTAGCTCTGGTACCACGCCTCGCTCGCGTCGAACAGCGCGGCGGCATCACCGAAGCGACGCTCCGGGACGAACGGGACGCACGCGACCTCCGCCTCCTCGGTCCCGTCGCGGCTCGGCACGACGACGATGCCGCCACCCGTCGGCGGCGCGACGCGAGGGGCCACCTCGACGCCGACCGGCCTGAGCAGACGGGAGAACGCGCCCATCCGCACCGGCGAGTCGTGGTTGCCCGGGATCGTGACGACGCGGATGCCGGCGTCGTGGAGCCGCAGGAACGCGTCGAAGACCAGCTCGTCCGCTTCGGGCCCGGGGGCACGGTGCTCGTACACGTCGCCGGCGAGCAGGACCGCGTCGACCCCTTCGTCGGCGGCGATCCCGACGACCTGGTCGAGCGCGGCGGCGAACTCGTCCGCGCGCGAGCGACCGCGGATCGTGCGCCCGACGTGCCAATCCGAGGTGTGGAGGAACCTCACAGTCGAAGCTCGATGGTGAGAGGGAGGGCCATCGCGACCACCTTACGCCCGCCGTCCGACGCGAATCACACGCCTGTGATTCCCGTTGCGCGCCGATCGTACCTCCGGGTCGCGGATGACGTCGAACGCCGAGGTCAGTCGCCCTCGAAGCGCTCGAAGACGGCGCCGGGCTCGCCCGAGGGCTCGGCCTCGTCGGCGCGGGTCGCCCACGACGGGAACGGGAACCGGATCTGGAGCGGGACCGGGATGTGCGGCTGCTGCAGGATCATCGAGCCGGGCTTGAGGATCGAGGCCCGCGCGCGCGTCACCGCCGGCAGGAACCCGTACTCGCTGCGCGCGGCCTCGGCGGTGTCGAGCCGCCCGACCACGCGGAACGCGCTGTTCGAGATCACGCGGCGCTCGACCTCGGACGCGGTCTGCTCGGCCCCGACGAGGATCATCCCGAGCGAGCGGCCGCGCTCGGCGACGTCGAGCAGCACCTCCTTGATCGGGCTCCATCCGTCGCGCGGGGCGTAGCGGTTCAGCTCGTCGAGCACGAGGAACGCCAGCGGCTCGCGCCGGCCCATCCGCTCCTTGTGCTCGAACAGGCGCTTGATCACCACGCCGGTGACGAACCGCTTCGCGCGGTCGTGCAGGTTGTGGATGTCGACGACG
>DASPIF010000127.1:0-2070 GCA_035629255.1 Actinomycetota bacterium
CGGGGTCGAGACGATCGAGATGCCTCGCCATCACGAGCGGGCGATGTGCTGCGGCGCCGGCGGCGCGCGGATGTGGATGGAGGAGAAGATCGGCAAGCGGATCAACGAGGAACGGATGGACGAGGCCGCCTCGACCGGCGCCGACACCGTCGGCGTCGCCTGCCCCTACTGCCTGATCATGCTCGACGACGGCGCCCGAGCGCGTGGCGACGAGACCCGGGTCCTCGACATCGCCCAGGTCGTCGCCCGTTCCCTCGGCTCCCCTGCCGCCTCGACCTGACCCGACGCCCGAGCTCGTCCGCCCCCCGTCGCGGTCTTCCAGGCACGGCCGCGCCCGCGTTCCCGCATCCGACGTTCAAGGGTCCCCTCCGACCGGCCGAAAACCGGACTAGACCGAACGGACGGGCATCGGCCGACCGGCTGATGACGACCGACCGGGACCGAACGCACGCGCGGAGCGTGACGGAGCGTGGACATGGACCAGGCGATCCTCGAACGGAGCGACGCGGCCGAGTGCCGCCGGCTCGCCGACCTGCTGCATCTCGACGCCGTCGGCGTCGTCCGAGGCGGCGACCGTCGTCGGGTCGCGTGGTGGACCTCGCCGGAGGTCGACGCGGTTCCCCTCGATCGGATCCTCGGGGGCGACGCCGCGGACTGGATCGTGTGCCCTCGCGGCGAGGACCTCGTGTTCGCGCACCTCACCGACGGGTCCGAGGTGCGCTCGGTGGCCACCCTCTCGGGCATGCTCGCCGCCCTCGCCGATCCCGACACCGCCCGGGACGACGTCGCGGACCTCGGGGGCGTCGCGCCGGCGGAGCCGATCGCCCGCGAGCGCACGCGTCTCGCCTACGCGATCCATGACGGCCTGACGCAGGTCGTGACCGCATCGATCCTCGATCTCGAGTGGCAGGCCCGCCGGATCGACGTCACGCCGGACGAAGCGATCACGGCGCTGAACACGGCCGCCGTCGAGCTCCGCAAGGCACTCGACGAGATCCGCGGCGTCCTGGCCTCGCTCTCACCCGACACGAGCCACTCGTCACCTTCGCTCGACGAGGTCGTCCAGGGCGTCCTCGAGCGCTGGCAGCTGCCGGCCTCGTGGTCGGTGGACGGCGACCTGGAGCGCGTGTCGCCGGCGATCCTGGAGGTCGCCTCGTCGGTGATCCGCGAGAGCGTCGCGAACGCAGCCAAGCACGCTTCGTCGCCCGCCGTCGCCGTCGCCGTCCGCGCCTCGCGCGGCGAGGTGCGCGTCACCGTCGAGGACCGGGGCAAGGGATTCGAGCCCGAGACCATCGGCCTTCGCGCCGGGCATCTCGGCCTCGAGATGATGCGGCGCCGCGTGGCGGCCGTGAACGGAACCTTGGATATCGGCTCCGCGCCCGGCCAGGGCACCCGGGTGGTCGCACGGCTGCCCGTTTCCGAGCAAGAGGAGACGCCGTGAAGATCCTGAGCGTGGACGACCACGCGCTCGTGCGCCGAGGGATGGGGCACGTCGTGCGGGAATCGTTCCCAGATGCCGAGATCGTCGAGGCCGGATCCGCGGCCGTAGCCCTGGACGCGATGACGGGCGGCGTCGACGTCGCGCTCGTCGACGTCCGGATGCCGGACGCGGACGGTCTGGAGCTGCTGCACGAGATGAAGACCGGGTGGAAGGACGTCCCGGTGATCATGCTGACGTCCTTCGACCACGCGCACTACGTCCGCCGTGCGCTCGCCGAGGGCGCCGCGGGGTACATGCTGAAGGACGCGACGCCGGAGGATCTCGCCCAGGCGATCACCGTCGCGCTCTCCGGGGGAGGCAACGTGCTGTCGCCGAGGGTGATCCAGAACCTGTTCGAGACCGTGGAGGGCCAGACGTCGCACGGCAACGGCGACGGCACCCCCCGGCCCACGAGCTCGCTCACGCAGCGGGAGACCGACATCCTCGCACTGCTCGCCGAGGGCAAGAGCAACCGCGACATCTCGCGGGCGCTCTTCCTGTCCGAGAAGACGGTCAAGGCCCACCTGGCAGCGATCTTCCGCAAGCTCGGCGTGACGAACCGCACTCAAGCCGCGATGGCCGCCGTGTCG
>DASPIF010000128.1:0-3163 GCA_035629255.1 Actinomycetota bacterium
ATGTTGGCCGTCGCGACGGCATCCTGGATCGCGAGGTTGATCCCGACGCCACCCGCCGGCGACATGGCATGTGCCGCGTCGCCGATGAAGAGGACGCCGGGCGCGAACCACCGGCGGAGCCGGTCGACCCGCACGCTCAACAGGTGCACGTCGTCCCAGCCGCCGATTTCGTCGACGCGATCCGCGAGCGCCGGCGCGACGGAAGCGACGATCCCGCGGAACGTCGGCAACCCCTCGGTCCGGAGCTCGTCGAACGCTCCGTTCGGGATGACGTACGCGAGCTGCCAATAGTCGCCACGGTTGATCGAGACCAGCACGCTGCCGCCGGACTTCTCGAAGAAGGGCACGTCGTCGCCGTCCCGTCGCGTGATGCGGAACCACAGCACGTCGATCGAGGGCGATGCGGCAACCGCCTCGAACCCGACGGCGCGGCGGACCGTCGAGTGCCGGCCATCCGCCGCGATCACCAGCTGTGACCGGATCGCGACGTTCCCATCGTCCGTCGTCGCGCGCACGCCCACGATGTCGCCGTCCTGCCGGATGACGTCCGTGACCTCCGCCCGCCTCATCAACCGGAACGTCGGGAACCGGACGGCTGCTTCGGCGAGCAGATCGAGGAAGTCCCACTGCGGGACGAACGCGACGTAGCCGTATCGACCGGCGCGTGTGAAGTCGGCGAACGTCAAGGGGCCGGATGTCGTCCGCACCGTGAGACGCTCCATCCTTGAATGTGGCAGACGCAGGAACTCGTCGATGAGGCCGATCTCGTCCAGCAGCTGGAGCGTCGCCGGATGGATCGTGTCCCCCCGGAAGTCCCGGAAGAAGTCCACGTGTTTCTCGAGCACGACGACGTCAACCCCCTGACGAGCCAGGAGAAGACCGGCCATCATGCCCGCCGGTCCGCCGCCAACGATTACTGCGCTCGCATCCTCCGTGCGCATGTGCGTCACCTCCTGATCCGGGTCATGCCACAGCGATGTCGTGGCGGATGAGTGCGGTTGAGGCCGTCGCCACGGCCGCGAGCGCGTACGCCAAGAGGACGGCAGATGCGACGACCGGGTCGAGCAGCCCGCCGCCGATCGCGGATACGCGCGCGAGTGCGTGCGCAGCCTGTCCAGGCAGGTACGGACCGATGTCCCCGAGGAAACCGGTGCCGAGGTTCTCGACGACGAGGACCCATACGACGCCTCCTACCGTCGCGGCGACCTGGTGTCGCACCGTCGCGCCTACCGCGACGCCGATCACGCCCCACAGGGCGCCGGCCGCGGTGATCCCGGCGAACGCGCTGACGTCAGCGGACGACCAGCCGACGTCTATCCCTCGCGTCGACAGCACGACGACGGCCACGAGGCACATCACGGCGTACGCCGTCGCGACGAGCAGCGCGCCGAACGAGGCCCCGGTGATCGCCTTCGCCGCCAGTACCCGCCGTCGGTCGGGCGCGAGGAGAAGCGTCGGGACGATGGTCCCGTGGCGGAACTCATCGGTGAACAGCCGGATACCGCCGATCAACGCGAAAAGACCGAGGTTGATCGAAGCGAGCAGGTGGTACTGCTGCTCGTGCAAGCCTCCGGTCAGATCCCGAACCTCGCCACTCGCGATCGTGGAGACCGCGCCGAGCGACGCGACCGTAGCGCCTCCGATGACAAGACCGATCGTCGCGCGCGTCGATCTCGCCTTGATGAACTCAGCCTTGAGCAACGGACCCATCGTTGTCCTCCTGTCGTCCCACGAGTTCGAAGAAGACCTCCTCGAGCGTGTGCGCGCCTGTCGTCAACTCGTGGAGCACGATCCCTGCGCCCGCCGCCGCTTCGCCGACGGCGTGAGGTGCGAGCCCGCGCACTTCCAAAGCTCCGTCGACCTCCCGGACGGTCCCTCCTCGGGACTGCAGGATCGTCGTCAACCGCTGGACATCCGGCGTTCGCACGCGTGCCGTCGGCGTGCCGCCCGTCGTCAGCTCGCGGACATCCGTGTGCGCCACTAGCCGCCCGCGGTCGATGACGATGACGTCGTCGGCGAGCTGTGCGACCTCGGCGAGGAGATGGCTCGACACGAACACGGCGCCGCCCTCGGACGCGAACCGCCGGAGGAACGCACGGAGCCAGCGGATTCCGGCCGGATCGAGCCCGTTCGCCGGTTCGTCGAGGATCAAGAGCTCCGGATCGGCCAGCAGGGCCGCTGCGAGGCCGAGACGCTGGCGCATCCCCAGCGAGAACTCGCCCACGTGCCGCATGGCATGGCGCGCGAGGTCGACGTCCTCGAGCGCGGCATCGATGCGGGTTCGATCGATCTCCGCCGCGGCCGCTACCCATCGGAGGTGGTCGCGGGCTGTTCGGCGGGGATGGAACGACCCCGCGTCCAGCAGGGCACCGACGGACCGCGCCGGCTGTGGGAGGTCAGCGTACCGTGCACCGAACACGCTCGCCGTACCCGATGTCGGCCTCGCCAGCCCGAGGATCATCCGCATCGTCGTCGTCTTTCCTGCGCCATTCGGGCCGAGGAACCCCGTGACGCGGCCGCGCGGCACCTCGAAAGTCAAGCCGTCGACGGCCGGCCGCCCGCCGAACCTCTTCGTCAGCCCATGAACCGCGATCGCCGCATCCCGCATCTCGTTCACCCGCCTTCGTGCTGCCGGCTGAGGCGCTCCGAACGGTCCCACGGGGCCGCTGTCCACTCGGCCGTTCGGCGGGCGAGCAGCCGGGTCAGCCGCTCCAGCGGCAGGAGATCGAGGCGAACCTCGCCGGTGCGTGTCCTCCATCGGTGCACCCCCGTTCCGTCTCATCCACGTCCCACCCGGTCGATGGTTCGATCATGGACGCGGGCCTTGAAGTCGCCTTGGAGCTCGCTTGGTGCGCCGGAGTTCAGTGAGCGACCGTTGGCAGCGTCGCCGGGCGACATCGCGCGGCGTGCGACCAGCGCGAGCAACGTCGCGAGGACCACCGGCAGGCCCAGGGCGACGCGGAGTCCCGCCGCGGCGGTCAGGAACCCGACGACGACGGGACCGACGACGCTGCCGATGTAGCTCATCGTCACCACTCGAGCGAGGGCGGTCGCGCCATCCGGACGGTTGCCAGCGGCGCTGAAGACGATGGGGACGACGGTTGAGAGACCGGCTCCGAGGAGCGCGAAGCCGACGACGGTGCCCCAAGCGGTCGGCACGACG
>DASPIF010000129.1:0-13129 GCA_035629255.1 Actinomycetota bacterium
CGCCTCGCCGAGCCGCTGGTACAGCGCGCCCTCGCCGATCGTCCACCCCTCGAGCCACGTGGCGGCGGCCGAGGCGTCGGGCAGGTCGATCACGTTCGGGCCAATCCGGCCTGATTGGTCATGGAATGGTCCGCTCATGCCGGGCAGTATGGCGCCTCGGCCCGCCGATGGACAAGTCCCATTGGTCCGAACGCCGGTCCGGGTGACGAAGGAGGAAGCGATGGACGGTCGTGGCGGTACCCGACGGAGGGCGGTGCCGAGGGCGCCGGTCGCCGGCCTCGGGACGATCGCGCTGGCGATCGCGTGCGCGGTGGCGTGGATCGTGGACTGGAACACGGTGGCGGCGGTGGCCGGCCTCGGCGCCTTCGCGGTCGGCGCGACCGTGGCCGGGACCGACTCCCGCGTCCGCGGGGACTGGACGGTTCCCGGACGCTCGTGAATCGACGATGGCCGTCGCGGCCGGGAACATGAGGGACGTGTCCGACCCACCGCGAACGGAACCGGCGACGTGGCGGGCAGGCGTGCGCGCGGTCGGACCGTTCGCGATCGCGGTGGTCGGGTTCGGCATCTCCTACGGCGTCCTCGCGCGGGCGGCGGGTACCGGATGGCTCGCGCCGATCGTGATGTCCGCGACGACGTTCGCCGGCTCGGCGCAGTTCGCGGCCGTGTCGATCCTCGGGAACGGCGGGACGGTCGCGGCGGCGATCGCCGCGGCGCTCCTCCTGAACGCCCGGTACGGACCGGTCGGCGTCTCGGTGGCCCCCTACCTGACCGGCGGACCGCTCACCCGGCTGCTCCACGCGCAGCTCGTCGTGGACGAGAACTGGGCGCTCGCCGCGCGCGACGGCGGACGCTACGACCGCGGCGTCCTTCTCGGTGCGGGCGTCACGCTCTACGTGGGATGGGTCCTCGGCACGGCGATCGGGTCGCTCGGGGGCCGCGCCCTCGGCGACCCGGCGTCGCTCGGGCTCGACGCGGCGTTCCCCGCGCTCTTCCTCGCGCTCCTCGTCCCGCAGCTCAAGACACGGCCGAAGCTCCAAGCGGCGATCCTCGGCGCCGCGATCGCGCTCGCGCTGACGCCGATCGCCCCGGCCGGGGTACCGATCGTCGCGGCGAGCGCCGCGTGCCTCCTCGGGGTGCGTCGATGACGGACGTCTGGATCGTCGTCGCGGTCGTCGGGACGGGAACGATCGCGATCAAGGGCGCAGGCCCCGTCCTCCTCGGTGGCCGCCCGCTGCCGAGCGCCATCACGACGGTGATCGATCTTCTCGCGCCCGCGTTGCTCGGCGCGCTCGTCGCGGTGCAGGCGCTCGGCGATGGTCAGGCGCTCGCGATCGACGAGCGGCTGATCGGCGTCGCGGCCGCGGGCCTCGCGTTGTGGCGGAAGGCACCGTTGCTCGTCGTCGTCGCGGTGGCCGCGCTGGCGACCGCGCTCGCGCGGCTCGTCATCTGACGACGGACGCGCCCCGCCAGGTCACGCTGCGCGCTCGAGGATCGGAGCGGGCGACGGGGATCGAACCCGCATCTCCAGCTTGGAAGGCTGGAGCTCTGCCATTGAGCTACGCCCGCGCGGCCTCGCAGGTGCGAGACGCGGCAAGCGTAGCAGCGGGCCTCAGCCGGACTTCTGGCCCGTCCGCAGATCCATCCAGTTCGGCTCGATCGAGGCGTAGCGCTGCCACGCAGAGGTCCAGCCTTGGTCGTTCCGCGGGAACCGCTCGATCGGCTGCTGCGGCGCGTTGCGGTCCCAGATCCCGAAGAAGTCGCCTCCGTACCCGAGCAGGTACCGCGAGCCCGTGTGGGTGAACTCGACCTTGGGTTCCCCGGACGGAGCCGCACCCGCGCTCGAGGTAGCCGCCGACGTCGACGTCGCCGCCGGCGTGGAGGCGGCGGCGGGGGCGGTCGCGGTCGCGGGCGCCATCGTCGCCGTGACCTCGTCCGCGGACGACGACGTCATCGCCGTCGGAGGACGATCGGCATCGGCGCCCGTCGGCACGTCGTCCACGAGCCACGCGTGGCACCAGCGGCACCGGATCGCGGCGTCCTTGATCTCCTCGGCGCAGTACGGACACGTCTTCATGGCTCGCTCCTTGCGGTCCGGGGATGCGCGGTCAGCCTACCCGGAGGCCGTGCGGTGACGCATCGCCCGCCGGTCCACGACGACCTCGCCGCCCTTCATCACGAGCGCGGGACGCTCGAGCGCCGACACGTCCGCGAGCACGTCGGCCTCGACGGCGACGAGGTCCGCGTATCTCCCGGGCGCGAGCGCGCCGATCTCGTCCCATCGCAGCAGCTCGGACGCGACCACCGTCGCGCTCCGGATCGTGTCCATCGCGGACATGCCGTACCGCACCATGGACGCGAGCTGCTTCGCCGCGAGGTGGTGGGGGTACGCGCCGCTGTCGGTCCCGTACGCGAGGCGCACGCCGCGCCCGACACACTTCGCGAAGCCCTCGCGCTGCGCCTCCGTCGTGAGCGCGTTCTTGCGCATCACGTCGTCGGACCACGCGTTCGCGCGACCCTGCTCCTCGATGTGGTCGCCGAGCCAGACATCGGCGACGAGGTACGTTCCGGCGTCCGCCATCATCGAGATCGCCTCGTCGTCCATCAGCGAACCGTGCTCGATCGAGCGCACGCCCGCCCGCACGGCGCGCTTGATGCCCTCGGCGCCGTGGGCGTGCGCCGCGACGTGCGATCCGTAGAGCTCGGCCTCCTCGACGGCGGCACGGATCTCGTCCTCGGTGAACTCGGGGGCGCCGGGGTCGGTCCCCTCGGTCAGGACCGCGCCGGTCGCGATCACCTTGATGAAGTCGGCGCCGCCGTGCAGCAGTTCGCGCACGACGCGGCGGACCTCGTCCGGCCCGCTCGCGACGCCGAACCGCAGGTCGCGCGGGATCACCGCCGCGACGTCGGGGGCGAGCCCGCCGATCACGTCTCCCCCGCCGCCCGGAGACGTCACGTAGGCGCCCGCACAGCGCATCCGGGGTCCGGCGACCTCGCCCGCGACGATCGCGTCGCGGAGCGCGCAGTCGACGAACGCCCGGAACGTGCCGACGTCGCGCACGGTCGTGAACCCCGCTTCGAGGGTGTCGCGCGCGTTCGCGACCCCCGTCAGGGCTTCCTGCGCAGCGGTACGCATCACGAGCCCGGCGTAGCCGTGACCACTCTCGACGCTGCCGACGAGGTGCGCGTGGCAGTCGATCAACCCCGGCACGACCGTGTAGTCGGAGAGATCGACGACGTCCGCTTCGCCCGGCGCTGCTTCGGCTTCGACGACGCCGGTGATCCGGTCGCCCTCGACGACGATCGAACGCCCGGCCTCCACCTGACCGGCGAGGACGTCGACGAAGCGACCGACGCGGATCACGAGCCGTTCGGGGCCGGGCACGGCGCGGAGCATAGCGACGACGCCTCCAGCCGGTCGCGTACCCAGCGCGCACGGCGGGCGACCGCGCGACCGTGTGCGGCCGACGCACGGTGGGTACCGGCCCCGCGTGGAGGAGGGCGTGCCGCGTCGACGGTTCCTCGTGCTCGGAGGGGCGAGCACCCTCGCGCTGTTCGCTTCGAGCTGCGACACCGTCGAGCGAGTGACGTCGTCGCTCGGCGACGGGATCACTCCCGACGATGCCGACGGGCGGATCTCGGCTCGTCCGCAGCGCGTGACCGACGATGCGCCGACCGGTCGTCGCGCGCTCGGACTGGCCGAACATCGAGACGCGATCCTCTACGTGCCGCGCACGTACACGGCCCGACGGGCGTGGCCGCTCGTCGTCGGGCTGCACGGTGCGGGCGGACGCGCCAAGGGCGGCATGCGCCTGTTCCGGAGGTTCGCAGACGAGCTCGGGATCCTCGTGCTCGCCCCGCCGTCACGGGACGCGAGCTGGGACGTCCGGTACGGCGGGTTCGGCCCGGACGTCGCGTTCATCGACGACGCGCTGCGGTTCGTGTTCTCGCGGTACCGGGTGGACCCGCGGCACGTGATGCTCGCGGGGTTCTCGGACGGCGCGTCGTACGCGCTGTCACTCGGACTGGTCAACGGCGACGTGTTCACGCACCTGTGCGCGTTCTCGCCCGGGTTCGTCTCCGACGGCCAGCGGCACGGAAGGCCCGACGTGTTCATCGCGCACGGCGTCGACGACCCGGTGCTGCCGATCGACCGGACGAGCCGACGGATCGTCCCGGAGCTCCGACGCGACGGCTACGACGTGACGTACGTCGAGTTCGACGGTGACCACCACGTCGAGCCCGAGAACCAGGAGCGCGCCGCGCGATGGTTCCTCGCGTAGCCGGCGTTACGCGGGGCGGTCGCTGTCGAGCCGGAACGTCGGATCGCCGCTGAGGTCGACGATGTCCATCTGGGCCTTCTGCAGACGCCCGCTGTAGTCCCAGTTCATCGCCTGCCAGCGGGTGAACTGATCGAGCACCCAGACCCCCGACTGCCGCGAGCCGTTGCCGCTGCGGCCGTTGCCCCCGAACGGCAGGTGCGCTTCGGCGCCGCTCGTCGAGTTGTTGACGCTGACCATGCCGGCCGAGATGCCCTCGCGGAACCGGAAGACCGCCTTGGGATCGTTCGTGTAGATCGACGACGACAGCCCGTACCCGTGGCCGTTCGCCAGCGCGAGCGCCTGGTCGAGCGTCTCGAACGTCGCGACGCCGACGATCGGTCCGAACGTCTCCTGCTTGTAGAGGTCGTCCTCGGGAGTGACGCCGTCGACGATCGTCGGGTGGCAGAACAGCCCCGCGTCGGGATCGCCGAGGAACCCGGCGCGGAGGTTCGACGACGTGATCGTCCCCGTGCCGCTCGAGCCCGACACCGCGTGATGCGGCCGGATCCACTCGAGCCAGCCGAGGAAGCGGTCGCGGAACCGCTCGCTGATCATCGGCCCGTACACGACGTCCTCCCGCGGGTCGCCGATCGGCGCCGTCTCGACCGCCGTCGTGAACCGGCGGAGGAACTCGTCGTGCACCGACGCATCGACGAAGACCGTGCCGAGCGAGGTGCACCGCTGTCCCGCCGTCCCGAACCCGCTGAACAGCGCGCCCTCGACGGCGAGGTCGAGGTCCGCGTCCGGCATCACGACGAGCGGGTTCTTGCCTCCGAGCTCGAGGCACGGCGACTGCAGGTGGCGGCCGCAGAGCTCGCCGATCCGGCCGCCGACCTCGGTCGACCCCGTGAACCCGACCTTGTCGACGAGCCCCTCGGCGAGCGCGGCCTCGAGCCCCGCGAACGACGTGGGTCCGTCCGCGAGCACCATGTTGAACACGCCGGGTGGGAACCCCGCGCTAACGAACAGCTCGGCGAGGGCTCGGGAGGTGGCGGCCGCGTACTCGGCGGGCTTCCACACCACCGCGTTGCCGCACAGCAGCGCCGGGACCAGGTACCACGACGGCACCGCGACCGGGAAGTTCCCGGCGGTGACGATCGCGGCCACGCCGACCGGGTTGCGGAACGTGAACAGCTGCTTGTCCGGGAGCTCGCTCGGGATCGTCATGCCGTAGAGGCGGCGTCCCTCGCTCACGAAGAAGTTGCAGGTGTCGACGACCTCCTGCACCGAGCCGCGCGCCTCGCGGAGCGGTTTGCCGATCTCGCGCGTGATGAGCCGCGCGAGCGCCTCGCCGTTCTCCTCCACCAGCCGGCCGAGGTGCTGGATCGCGCGGCCACGCGCCGGCGCCGGGACCCGCCGCCACTCGCGCTGCGCCTCGCGAGCGGCACGACACGCCTCGACGAACGTCGTCGCGTCCGCGAGCGCGACCTCGCCGACGACCTCCTCGAGGTTCGCGGGGTTGCGGATCGTCATCGATCCGGCGGGCGCGTCGTCGCGCCAGGCGCCCGCGATCAACGAGGTGGCCGTGGCTGGCATGCGTCGGATAGTACGTGTTCGCGGATGAACGCTCATGCGTGGCGTGACGGACCGAATCAGGCGGGTCCGAGGAGGGCGACGGGGAACCTCGCCAGCGCGTCTGCGACGGCGAGCCCTCCCGCGCGCACCTCGATCTCGTCGCCCGCGTAGATGTCGCGCCATCGCCCCGGCGCGCCGGTCGGTACCTCGAGCGACGTGCGTCCCCAGACCCCTCCGAGCGGCCACGTCCCTGCCTCCGCGAGCTCGGTGGAGAACCTCGGCGCCACCGCGATCGCCCAGGACCGCCCGTTGCGTCGTGCCACCGCGATCACGCGATCGGCGTGGCGGCCGCGCGCTGCCACCGGGAGGTACCGGGCGTCGGCGCCGAAGAGCTCGGGGCGCTCACGCCGGTACCGCAGCGTCCGTGCAGTGACGAACCGCTTCACCTCGCCCGTCGGCCACCGCTCGAGCAACGGACGAGGATCGGCGGTGCGTCCGACGCGGCGGAGCCCCTGTTCCTCCCGGCCGAGGTCGGGCGGCGTCCGGTTGTCGGGGTCGACGAGTGTGAGGTTCCACGCCGCGCTCCCCTGGTAGAGGTCGGGCACGCCCGGCACGATGCACCTGAGCACGACCTGCGCGAGCGAGTTCACCGCGCCGTGGAACGCGACACGCTCGGCGAACGACGCCAGGTCCGCGACGAACGCCGCGCTCCGGCGTTTCGACAGCACGCCCTCGGCGAACGACATCACCGCGCGCTCGTACGCCTCGTCCGGCGAGCGCCAGCTCGAGTTCACCTTCGCCTCGCGCAGCGCCTTCTCGAGGAACCGCCGGACACGCTCGCCGAGATCCCTCGACGGCCGTCCGTGGACCGGCCAGATCCCGAGCAGGGTCTGGTACAGCATCAGCTCCTCGGCCGGCGAGGGCGCCTCGCGATCGCCGACCCGCCGGCGGAGGTGCGCGTTCATGTCCGACCAGCGCTCGACCGCGTCCGCGTACTCGTCGTGGAGCTCGGACAGCACGTCGATGCGCATCCGGGTGTCCTCGCCGCGCTTCGTGTCGTGCGTCGACGTCGCGACCATCGTCCGCGGCCAGCGCCGACCGCGCGTGGCGAACCGGCGATGAACCTCGTCGACGGACCGCGGCGGCATCCCGGGGTCGCCGCCGACCTCGTTGCGCGAGATCAGGCGCGCGTCGCGGTAGAGCGCGGTGTCCTCCTCGCCCTTCGCGGCGGCCGGCCCCGTCAGCTGCTGCCATCGGGCCACGACGTCGAGCGCGAGCGCCCGCGCCTGGGGCTCGTCGACCTCGAGGAGCAACGCTCGCCGCACCGTCGCGAGCGCTTCGCGGCCGCCCCCGTCCAGGCGCTCCCTCGCTCGCGACAACGCGCTTCGGATCCGCCGGGCATCGTCCCGGGCCACGTCGGATCCGTCCACGTAGGTGCGGTAGACGTCCATCTCGGCCGTCGTCTCCAGGAGCGCGGCGCGGAGAGCCTCGAGCGACGCCCCTCGTTCCGTGGTCATCGCCGCGAACCGCTCGAGCGAACGAGCCAGCGAGTCGAGCTCGACGGCGAAGAGCATCTCGAGGGCGTCCCGACGCGACGCGGCGCGGATCGTGTCGTAGTCCCCGCCCGCGCCGCCGCGGAACGTCCGGACGACACGCCCCAGCCGCTCCCACCCGCGCGGATCGACGAACAGGTCGTTCAGATCGATCGTCGCCTCGTAGCCCGTGGTCCCGTCGACGGGCCATCCATCCGGGAGGTCCTCGTCCGGAGCGAGGATCTTCTCGACGAGGATCCAGGGCGGGCGGACCTTGGACGCCAGCTGCTCGAGGTAGCCCCTCGGATCGCGCAACCCGTCGACGTGATCGACGCGGAGGCCGTCGACGACGCCGTCGCGGACCCAGGCGGACACGAGCTCGTGCGTCTCGCGGAAGGCCCGCCGGTCCTCCTGGCGGACGCCGACGAGGTCCGTGATGTCGAAGAAGCGACGGTAGTTGCGGCGTCCCTCCTCGTCCTGCCACGGCGAGAGCTCGTATCGCTGCCGCTCGATCACGTCCCGAAGCGCCTCTTGGTCCCCGTTGATCGCGTCGACGCCCTCGCGGCGGACGCGATCGGCGGTCTCGTCGGACAGCGGGAGACCGGACCCGCGGTACCGGAGCTCGTCCTCGGCGACCTCGAAGGCGCCGTCCGCGAGCTCCTCCTCGAGCGGCCCCGTCAGGATCGGGAGCAGCGTCTTCCCGCCGAGCGCGTCGAGATCCACGTCGAAGACCCGCGCCGCCGGCGAGCGCTTCCCCCGCGCGAGCAGGTCCCGCCACCTCGGGTTCTGCGGGCTCGCCGCCATGTGGTTCGGGACGATGTCGACGAGCAGACCCATCCCCTCGGCGTGGAGCTCGTCGGCGAGGGCTCGGAGGTCGTCCTCGGTCCCGAGGCTCGGGTCGATGCGGTTCGGATCCGTGACGTCGTAGCCGTGGGTGCTCCCCTCGGTCGCCGCGAACGGCGGCGACAGGTACAGGTGCGAGACGCCGAGGGCGCGCAGGTACGGCACCGCGTCCCTCGCCTCGGCGAGCGTCACGCCCTGTCGGAGCTGGAGGCGGTACGTCGCGGTCGGGACGATCTCGGGACGAGGGGCTCGGGCGGGCATCGAGCTCAGGCGGCGGTGCGCCGGTCCTCGTAGCGCAGCAGCACGAACGCGTGCGCGACGAGCGTCACGGCTTCACCGCGGACGACGCGCTGTCCGGGCTGAGCCGTGTGGAGGAGGATCCGCCAGACCCCCGGCTCGTCCTCGAACCTGGGAAGCGTGAACGGGCGCGAGCGCGTCCCGCCGTTCAGCAGCATCAGCACGGTCTGGCCGAAGATGGGACGGCCACGCTCGTCGACCTCGTCGGTGGCGCGTCCGTGCAGCAGCATCCCGAGCACGTGGTTCTCACCGTCGCCCCAGTCCTCGTCGGTCATCTCGCCGCCGTCGGGACGCAGCCACGACAGGTCCTTCGCGCCGACGCCCTCGAGCGGGCGTCCCGTGAGGAACGTCCGGCGGCGGAGCACCGGGTTCTCCTCACGGATGCGCACGACCTCGCGGGCGAACCGCAGCAGCTCGCGGTCCTTGTTCGCGGGCTCCCAGTCGACCCAGGAGATCTCGTTGTCCTGGCAGTAGGCGTTGTTGTTCCCGCCCTGGGTCCGGCCCATCTCGTCGCCGCCGAGCACCATCGGCACGCCCTGGGAAAGCAGCAGCGTCCCGATCAGGTTCTTCTTCATCCGCTCCCTGATCGCGTTGATCCGGGTCGAGCCGGTCGGTCCCTCGGCGCCCCAGTTACGGCTCCAGTTGTCGTTCGCGCCGTCGTTGTTGTCCTCGCCGTTGGCCTCGTTGTGCTTCTGCTCGTAGGAGACGAGGTCGTTCAGCGTGTATCCGTCGTGCGCGGTGACGAAATTGATGCTCGCGTACGTGCGGCGTCCGCTCGCCTGGTAGATGTCGCTCGAGCCCGACAGCCGCGACGCCATCTCCGGCACCTGACCCGGATCGCCGCGCCAGTACCGGCGGACCGTGTCCCGGTACTTGCCGTTCCACTCGGCCCATCCGGTCGGGAAGTTGCCGACCTGGTACCCGCCCTCGCCGAGGTCCCACGGCTCGGCGATCAGCTTCACCTGCGAGATCACGGGGTCCTGCGCGATGATGTCGAAGAAGGTCCCGAGCCGGTTGACCTCGTACAGCTCGCGGGCGAGCACCGGGGCGAGATCGAAGCGGAAGCCGTCGACGTGCATGTCGACGACCCAATACCGCAGGCTGTCCATGATCAGCTGCATCGTCCTCGGATGGACCATGTTCAGGCTGTTGCCCGTCCCCGTGAAGTCCATGTAGAAGCGGCGGTCGTCGGGCATCAGGCGGTAGTACGACGCGTTGTCGACGCCGCGCAGCGACAGCGTCGGTCCGAGGTGGTTGCCCTCGCCGGTGTGGTTGTAGACGACGTCGAGGATCACCTCCATCCCGGCCTTGTGGAGCGTCTTCACCATCGACTTGAACTCGTCGACCTGAGCGCCGTCGCCCCGGGTCGCGTAGCCGACGTGCGGCGCGAAGAACCCGATCGAGTTGTAGCCCCAGTAGTTGTTGAGACCCTTCTCGGCGAGGTAGCGATCGTTGACGAAATGGTGCACCGGCAACAGCTCGACCGCGGTGACGCCGAGCGAGCGCAGGTGGTCGAGCATGGGGTCGCTCGTCAGTCCGAGGTACGTGCCCCGGACCTCGGGCGCGACGCCGGGGTGGCGCATCGTCATCCCCTTGACGTGGCACTCGTAGATCACGGTCCGGTTCCACGGGACGTTCGGGCGGCGGTCGTCGCCCCAGGTGAAGGCGGTGTCGACCACGACGGACTTCGGCAGGTTGCCGGCGCTGTCGCGATGGTCGTAGGAGAGATCCTCGTCGCCGTTGCCGATCTCGTAGCCGTACAGCGCGTCGTCCCAGTCGATCAGGCCGGTGACGGCCTTCGCGTACGGGTCGAGCAGCAGCTTGTGCACGTTGAAGCGATGGCCCTCGTGCGGCTCGTACGGGCCATCGACGCGGAACCCGTACAGCGCGCCGGGCCGCACGTCGGGCAGGTAGACGTGCCACACGAGGTCGGTGCGTTCGCGCATCGGGACACGCGCGTACTCCTTCGCGTCGTCGGGGCGCTCGAACAGGCAGAGCTCCACGCTCGCCGCGTGCTCGGAGAACAGCGCGAAGTTCACGCCCTCCCCGTCCCACGTCGCTCCGAGGGGGTACGGCGAGCCCGGCCACGTCCTCATGCGAGCGTGGTCCCTTCGCGCAGGTAGAGGAGGACGCGCTTGGCGGGGACCGTGAGTTCGGAACCCGGCGCCGCGATCTCGGCGGGGGTGTCGGCGCCGGGACCCGCGAAGCGCTCCTCGCCGGAATCGATCGCCCGGGTCCAGGCACCTGCGGGCAGCGGCGTGGTCACGTCGGCGTCCCCGAAGTGGAAGAACGCGACGGCCTCCTGGTCCTCGACCCGCCGGCGCAGGCGCAGGAGCCCCGCCCCGGAGTCCGCCCACGTCTCGAGCCCGTCCTTCGTCGGCGTGGCGAGCGCGGGCTCCGAACGCCGCAGCCGGATCAGCTCGCGGTGGAACTCCCACATGCCGGCGTGCTCGGGCTTCTCGCGCAGCGAGCGGTCGAGCTTCGAGCGCTCGAACGTCTCCTCGCTCTGCGGGTCGGGAGGATCGCCCCCGCCCACGAACGCGGCGAACTCCTCGGCGCGCCCCTTCCGCACCGCCTCGACGAGCTCGGGATCGCCGTGGCTCACGAAGTAGAGGAACGGCGCCGTCTCCGCGTACTCCTCGCCCATGTAGAGCATCGGCACGTACGGCGAGAGCAGGACGACGCCGGCCATCAGCTTGAGCGTGTCGTGGTCGACGAGCGTTGACAGCCGGTCACCGTTCGCGCGGTTCCCGATCTGGTCGTGGTTCTGGTTGTAGACGAGGAAGTGATCGGGCGTGATCGGCCGGGGCGACGAACCGTGCTTGCGCTTCCAGAACCTCGAGTACTGCCCCGAGAACACCCAGCCCTCCGCCAGCGCCTGCGCCACCTGCTCGAGGGTCCCGTAGTCCATGTAGTAGTGCGCGCGCTCCCCCGTCGCGTACGCATGGACCGCGTGGTGGAACCCGTCGCTCCACAGCGCGTCGAACGCGTGGCCGCCGAGGTCGCGGTGCACGATCGTGCGCGTGTCGTTCTCGGGCGTCTCGGCGACGGCGAACAGGCGCCGCCCGACCTTCTGCGAGAGCTGCTGGACGGCCTCGGGGACGTCCGCCAGGAACGGGCGCGCGCTCGTGTCGACGATCGCGTGGACGGCGTCCAGGCGCAGCCCGTCGACGTGGAACTCCTCGAGCCACCGCAGGCCGTTCTCGACGAAGTAGCGGCGCACTTCGTCGCTGTGCTCGTCGTCGACGTTGACCGCCTCGCCCCACGGGGTCCGGTACTTGCCGCTGAAGTACGGACCGAACTTCGGCAGGACGTTGCCCTCGGGGCCGATGTGGTTGTAGACGACGTCGAGGAACACGGCGAGGCCGAGCGCATGCGCCCGGTCCACGAACCGGAGCAGCGCCGCCGGCCCGCCGTACGCCGAGTCGCAGGCGTACGGGAAGACGCCGTCGTACCCCCAGTTCCGGTCGCCGGGGAACTCGGCGACCGGCATGATCTCGACCGTCGTGACCCCGAGGTCGACGAGCTCCGGGAGCTGCGCGGCGGCCGCGTCGAGCGTTCCTTCGTCGGTGTACGTTCCGACGTGGATCTCGTAGAGCACCTGCTCCGCGAGCGGCGGTGGGTTGAACCCGGCGTCGGTCCACGCGAACGAGCTCGGGTCGAAGATCTCGGACGGCCCGTGGACGCCGTCGGGCTGCGACCGTGACGCCGGATCGGCGTGCTCGGCCTCGCCGTCGAGCCGGTACCGGTAGCGAGCCCCCGGTCCCACCCCGCGCAGCATCCCGGAGAAGTAGCCGCGATCGCCCGGCTCCAGCTCGAGGTACCGGTCCACCGGGTCGAGGAGGTGGACCTCGACGCGCTCGGCCTTCGGCGCCCACACGACGAAGGAGCATCCCTCCTCGGGCACGATCGTCGCGCCGAGCCACCGATCCACGTTCACGAGCCCTCCTCGGGTGCCAGGAGCACGGCCCCCAGCGGAGGGAGCACGAGCGCCAGCGAGTGCGGTCGCCCGTGCATCGGCACGTCGTCCGCGACGACGCCCCCGAAGTTCCCCTGTCCGCTCCCTCCGTACACCTGTGCGTCGGTGTTGAGGAGTTCGCGCCATGTCCCGCCGCCCGGGATCCCGACCCGGTACCGATGGCGCGGGACGGGGGTGAAATTCGCGGCGAACAGGACGGGACGCCCTCGCCGGTCCTTGCGTAGGAACGAGAGCACGCTCGCTGCGCGGTCCGACGCGTCGATCCACTCGAACCCGCCGGGATCCTGGTCGAGGTCGTGCAGGGCCTCGACGTCGCGGTACATCGCGGCCAGATCCGAGACGAGCCGCCGGACGCCCTCGTGCTTCGGGTCCTCCAGCAGCGCCCAGTCCACCGAGCCCTCGTGGTTCCACTCGCCCCACTGGCCGATCTCGCCACCCTGGAACAGCAGCTTCTTCCCCGGCTGGACGAACTGGTAGGCGAACAACATGCGGAGGTTGGCGAGCCGCTGCCACGCGTCGCCGGGCATCTTCGTCAGGAGCGAGCCCTTCCCGTGCACGACCTCGTCGTGGCTGAGCGGGAGGACGTAGTTCTCGGTGAATGCGTAGATCATCCGGAACGTGATCGTGTCGTGGTTGTACGC
>DASPIF010000130.1:0-7390 GCA_035629255.1 Actinomycetota bacterium
CCGACGTGCGATCGAGCTCGCCGAGCGCGTCGCGGCGCTCGCGCCGACCGCGGACAGCAAGATCTTCCTGACGAGCGGTGGGTCGGACTCGATCGACACCGCCGCGAAGATGGCGCGTCGCTACTGGCAGCTCCGCGGAGAGCCGAACCGCGTCTCGTTCATCACGCGGGAGCGGGCGTACCACGGGATGCACATCGCGGGGACGAGCCTTGCGGGCATCGAGGCGAACGCGACCGGCTACGGCCATCTCGTCGACGAGGTCGTCAAGGTTCCGTGGGATTCCGTCGACGCGTTGCGCGAGGCGATCGACCGCGCCGGTCCCGACCGCGTCGCCGCCTTCTTCTGCGAGCCCGTCATCGGCGCGGGTGGGGTCTTCGCCGCGCCGCACGGCTACCTGCGCGAGGTGCGAGAGGTGTGCCGCGAGACGGGGGTCCTCTTCGTCGCCGACGAGGTGATCACGGGCTTCGGCCGGACCGGAGACTGGTTCGCGAGCTCACGGCTCGGTCTCGAGCCCGATCTCATGACCGGAGCGAAGGGCATCACGAGCGGCTACGTGCCGATGGGCGTCGTCGTCGCCGCACCCTGGGTCGCGGAGCCGTTCTACCGGGACGATGCCGGGATGTGGCGGCACGGGTACACCTACTCGGGCCACGCGGCGGCCTCTGCCGCGGCGCTCGCGAACATCGACATCCTCGAGCGTGAGCGACTCCCCGAACGCGCCCTCGAGCTCGAGACGTCCCTCGCCGCGGCGCTCGCGCCGCTCGAGTCGCACGATCTGATCTCCGAGGTGCGTCGCGGCGTGGGGGTCCTGGCCGCGGTTCAGCTCGATCCCGCGGCGATCGCCGACGACGCCGGGCTGCCGGCACGGCTCGTGGCCGCGTGTCGCGAGCAGGGGGTCCTGACGCGGGCGCTGGGGACCGGCGCGTTGCAGATCTCGCCGCCGCTCATCCTCAGCGACACGGAGACGAAGGAGCTGGTCGACGGGATCGGCGCCGCGCTCGATGCGGTCGCGGGCGTGAGCGCCGCGGACGGACCTGCCCCGCAGCCGAGCGGTTAGTGGAACGAGTTCCCGCACGCGCAGGAGCTCTGCGCGAGGGGGTTGTCGATCGTGAACCCGGACGCCTCGAGCGTGTCGACGAAGTCGATCTTCGCCTCGGACAGGTACGGGACGCTCATCTTGTCGATCACGACGCGGACGCCGAACTGCTCCTCGGCGACGTCCTTCTCGGTGAGCTGGTCGTCCAGGTACATCGCGTAGCGGAGACCGGAGCATCCGCCCGGCTGCACGGCAACGCGCAGGGCGATGTCGTTGCGCCCCTCCTCGGCCAGCAGCTCTCTCACCTTGCCGGCGGCGTTCTCGGTGATCGTGATCATCGTTCCTCCGTGCGGGTCGCCGAGCGGACGTCGGGTACGCACATCGTACCCGGCATCGTCCCCTAACCGGCCGAGGCGGCCTGGTCTTCCCGGACGTCCGCCGGCTCGGCGCCCGCGGCGCGCGCGAGCGCCGACGGGGTGGTGCGGAAGACGGCGTCCGGCGTTCCGGCGGCGGCCCAGACGCCGTCGTGCTGCAACAGGTCCCGGTCCAGGAACGTGAGCACCCGCTGCGGATGCCCGAACGGAGGGGTGCCGCCGACCGCGAAGCCGGTCGCCGCCCTCGCTTCCTCGGGCGTCGCACGCCGCACGTCGGTCACGCCCGCCAGCGCGCCCAGCTTGCCGAGATCGACCCGGTTGGCTCCCGACGTCAGGACGAGAACCGGCCGACCCTCCGCCATGAACACGAGCGACTTCACGATCTGGCCGACGTCGCACCCCACGGCTCGAGCGGCATCCTCCGCCGTCTTCGTTCCCTCCGGGAAACGCCGCACCTCGACCGGGTGGTCGAGCACCGTCGCCGCCTCGAGGAACCGGTCGATCGCCTTCGCCACGGCGTCGGACGATACCGGAAGGGTCGGCCTGGGCCACGGGGACGATGCGGTACGCTCGCGCGACCCGGACGGCCTCGCGACGGCGGGCTCCGAGGAAGACGAGGAGGTGGCCCGCGTGGCGGTGATGGTCGACCGGACGACGCTGATCGGCATCGCGAACGCCGAGCGCGCGCGCCTCGGACGGACGATCCAGTACTCCGCCCCGAACGTCTGGCCGGCCGACAGCGTCTGTCCGGGCTGGCGGAACCGCGACATCATCGCGCATCTCGCCGCGCAGGACACGGCCGCCGCGCAGCTCGTCGCCGGCGAGCCCGCGACGGAGCTCGACGCGTTCCGCGAGGCGAACGACGGCGAGCTCTGGGTCAACGGGTTCAACGAGT
Source organism: Actinomycetota bacterium (assembly GCA_035629255.1). Classification (GTDB taxonomy): domain Bacteria; phylum Actinomycetota; class UBA4738; order UBA4738; family HRBIN12; genus CALGFI01. Next base: position 2,306 of record DASPIF010000130.1, read on the forward strand.
GGGCGATCGCCACGAGGGCAGAGGTCTCGGACCGCCAGCTGATCACGGACTGGGGCAGGGCGGCCGACGCGTTCCTGTCGCTCACGACGAGGCTCGACGACGACGAGTGGCGTTCGCGGCGCGTCGAGTGGGTCGCCGGCGAGATCGGGATCCGGTACCTCGTTCAGTCCCGGGTCGTCGAGTGGTGGCTCCACGGCGAGGACATCCGCGAGGGCGCCGGTCTCGAGGAGAACCCCCAGCACTGGCCGGTCTACCTCACGAACGATCTCGCGGTGCGGATGATCCCCTACTCGCTCGCTCAGGTGGGACTCTCCCGCCCCGGACGCAGCGTCCGGGTCGAGCTCGAGGGCATCGGCGAAGGGGCGTGGCACTGGGGGCTCGCGTCGCGCGACATGCCTCCGGAGGACAAGAAGCCGGACGCGTTCATCCAGGGGCGGGCGCTCGCGTTCGCGTTGGTGGCGGGACGCCGCGTGGCGGCGACCTCGTACCTCGACGACGGCAACCTCGTCGTCGGAGGGGACGAGGACCTCGCCATCGCGATCTTGGAGCACCTCCACGCCTTCGTGGAGTAGCCGGCCGGGAAACCCTGCCGCCGCGCCGTCCGTACTCCCAGCGGTACCGTGCTGACCGTGCGCTCGAGGAGCTGGAGCAACGACGCCGCGCTGATGCGCGCGTTCGCGTCGCGCGAGCCGGCGGCGGCGGGCGAGCTCTTCGATCGGTTCGCTTCGCGCGTGTACGGGCTCGGGGTCGTGATGCTCGGCAACGACGCGGCCGCGGAGGACCTCGTGCAGGACACGTTCGTCAAGCTGTGGCGCAGCGCCGAGCGCTACGACGCGGGCCGAGGCAAGCTCGAGACCTGGGTGCTGCTCGTCGCGAGGAGCCTCGCGATCGACGCGCTGCGTCGACGTGTGCTCGACGCTCGCACCGTGGAACGCTCGACGCCGGCGTCCGAGACGGCCACGGATCCGTCACCGGAGGAGCTGGCCGAGCTGGTCGACCTCTCCGAACGCGCCCGCCGCGCGATGTCGGACCTGACGCCCGGCCAGCGCGCGGCGCTCGAGCTCGCGTACTTCGGCGGCAAGACGAGCGCGGAGGTGGCCGAACTCGAGGGGATCCCGCTCGGAACGGCGAAGACACGGATCCGCAGCGCGCTGCTCAAGCTCCGGGCCGCGTTGCAGGAGCAGACCCGTGACGTGTGACGACGCCCGTGATCTGCTCGCCGAGCGCCTGCTCGGGACGCTCGAGCATGACGAGGACGATCGCGTCGCGGAACATCTCCGTGGCTGCGCATCGTGCCGCGCGGACATGGATGCGCTCGCCGAGGGGGTCGGCTCGTTCGCTCGCGCCTCGCACGACCGACAGCCGCCCGACGATCTCCGCGATCGGGTCCTCTCGGTGCTCACCGACGAATGGGCTGCCCGCCCGGAGGGAGCGTCGGCACCGCAGCGCCGGCCATGGTCCCGAATCCTCGCCACGGCCGCGTTGATCGCGGCGCTCGCCTGGGCCGCGGCCGCGACCGTGATCGCGCAGCGCCACTCCGACGCGGCCGACAAGTACGGATCGTTCCTGCGGGTCCTCGGGGGGGAGAACGTCCGCGTCGGCGAGCTCCACGCCGAGCGGTCGCAGTCGGTCGAGGGGAGCGTCGTCGTCTACGACTCGAACGTCGGCCAATCGTGGGTGTTGGTCCTGTCGCGGGCCCCGGGATGGACCGGAACGGCGAACGTCACGATGCGATCGCCATCGGGCGCGACGATCGATCTCCACCCCATGGACTTCGGCGAGGGGGGCGAGGCCTCGACGTGGCTGGTGACGTCGTCCGATATCAGGGGGTTCGATCGCGTCAACGTGTGGGACGACGACGGCCTGATCGCGAGCGCTCGGATCGAGCGCGGATGATCCCCGGCGACCGATCCATCAGCGTGTGATCACGAGCCGCTTCACGGCGCGCGGAACGGCGCCGAACCGGTACTTGTACGGGTAGTCGCCCTTCAGCAGGTCGAACGCGGAACAGCCACCTTCGATCGCGATCCGGATGTCCTCGGCGACCAGGACCATGCCGGGCGAGACGGACTGGAACGCTCGATCGAACGCCGAGTTGTACAGGTAGTACGTCCCCTCGAACCGGAACCCGATCGTGCCGGCGAGCTTGCGATGTCCCTCGAGCTCGACGAACGTGAGGTTGAAGATCCCTCGCGGCAGGAACGCCTCCGCGAGCCGGCGGAAGAAGATCTCCATCCCGGGCTGCATGAACACGCCTTTGGGGCCCTCGCTCGTGCGGTGGAGCTCGACGAACGTGTCGAGGGACGCGTCGAGATCCTCCGACGTCGCCACGCAGATGTGCCACGGACCGAGCTCGGCCTCGAGCCTGCGCGCCTTCCGCTTGATCTCGTGCCGCAGCTTCGATGGGAGCTCGGCGAGGTACTCCTCGTAGGAGCCAGGGAGCGTGAGGTGCGGCGCGACGCCGTTCTGGTCGTCCACGATGTCGACCCCGTAGCCGCGAGCCGCGGCGGCATCCGCGAGGAGGGAGAGCCAGGGACGATCCTCGGCGAGGCCACGCAGGTCCGCCTCCCGCCACGTCTCGAGCCCGTCGAGCGCGATCAGGAGCTCCTTCGCGACCTCCGCCTGCCCCTCGGGAGCTCCGACCGGACCCATGTAGTCGGAGACCTCGGTCCCGCCGAGGAACCGCAGGCGCGACCCCGACCGCTCGAACGCGACGGCTCCGACCTGGACGCCGTCCTCCTGCGCGAACGCGAGGAGGAGCGCGTCGGGTTCCTGGCCGAACTCCTCCCAGTAGAGCTTCAGGTAGTGGGGCGTGTGGAAGAACGTGCCCGCCGGGTCGGCCGTGACGAGCGCCGACCAGTCGCGGCGCACGAGATCACGCGGGTCTTCGGAGAGGATGACGTCCACGGGGATCCGGTCCGGCGACCGAGCGCCGGTCGAGCGACCCTACCAGCGGTCCCCCATCCCGAGGCCGCGGCGTCGCGGATCGACGTCGACCACGATCACCAGGAACCGCCGCCACCACCGCCGCCGCCGCCGCCGGAGAAGCCACCACCGCCCATCCCGCTGCTCCCCGAGCCGGCCGGCGTGGACGCGATCACGCCGCCCGTCGTCACGGCGAAGGACCCGATCGAGTCGGCGAACTCGTGATAGACGAACGGGCGGGACGAGACGTACCAGGACATGTCCTCGGTCATGCCGCGCTCCAGGCCCTCGAACGCCTTCGCCCACTTGTCCGTCACGTCGAAGACCACGGCGTACGGCAGGAGTCGCGTGAACACGTTCTCCTGCTCCGCCCAGCGCGACATGTGCTGCTCCGCGGTCTCGATGACCCGGCGGAACCCGCTCACGCGGCGCGTCATCGCGGTTCCCTTCGCGGTCCGGCGCGGCATCCGGCTCGCGCCGGCCGTGAGGAGGAGGCCACCCAGGACGAGCGGGATCCCGAGCAGGGCGAGGTGCGTGAAGGCGGCGAGCAGGATCATCCCGGCGATGCCGAGGATCAGCGCCGCGATCCCGATGCCCGTCCACGTCTGACGGATCCTGTCGGGGCGCGTGAGGAACCACTTGCGGTCGACGACGTCCTTGTACAGCGCGTCCTTCACCTTCGTCAGCCGCGCCGCGAAGGTCCTCTTGAGCTCGGAGAGCAGGACCTCGTCGCCGTCCTCGAACAGTCCGTCCAAGAGCGTCCGTTCGTACCTCAGCAGCGTGTCGGCCGCCTCCGAGGCCCGCGTCAGCTTCCAGTCGGGCTTGCCGAGGAACCACTTCTTCGGGATCTCCTCGATCCGGAGGAACCCGCGGACCGCGAGGTCGACGATCGTCGCCGTCACGTCGAGCGTGTTCGCTTCCTCGTCGACCAAGGTCCCGATCTGACCCGGCCGCAGATCCTCGGGCGGCGCGAACTCGACGGGCCCGTCACCGCGTTCCCACAACGGCACGGCCTGGACCTCGGTCTCGATCGGGCCGCCCATCACCTGGTCGATCTGCGACCCCCGGAACCTCAGATCGCGACCCCGGCGCCAGAGGAGCCACCCGAACCCGAGCACGACGACCGCGCTCAGTCCGGCGGCGCCGCCGACCGTGGTCGGCGTGGTGCTGAACGCCCGCGACAGGCTCCACCGCTCGTCCAGGACCGGCTCCGTGCTGGCCACCGTCGCCGGGGGAAGGGCCACCACGATCGTCATGGCGGTGTAGGAACCCAGGTTCGCGTGCGCGAACGTCGCGACGCCGCCTCGAACGCGCTGGGTGTCGCACGGGAACGTCGCTCCGTACGGCCCTTGGAAGCACGCCGTCCGCGTGATCGCGTCGGGGCCCTCGACCCGGACGCGCATCTGACCGATCGACTGCTCCCACCGGTCCCCGATCGCGTTCCAGTAGAGCTCGTCGTGTTCGGGGAACCCGTTCATCGCGCCTTCGACGCGGTAGACGATCGTGTACGTGTGCCGTCCGGTGATCGTGACGTCGGGGTCGCCGATCCGGATCACGAAGTTGCCGTCCTCCGAAGACGTCTCGACGTCGTCGGGCGTCCCGGCGGGGGCCGCCCGGACGTCGAGCAGGTCGATCGGGTAGACGCGGTCATACCGGTCGTCGTACCGCAGGCGATCCGGGATGTACCGGAAGATCCCGTGCCGCTCCGTCGAGCCGAACTCCTGGACGATCGTCTCGGTCACGAGCAGGTCGCCGCTCGGCTCGATCGCGACGTCGACGGTGAACGACGGGGTCGACTCGAACACGAAACCCTGACCGCTCGCCGTCGGGATCGTGGCCAACAGCGCGATCGCGACGACGGCCGCGGCGCCCCCCACCCGCCCGATGGTCCTCATCGCGCCGAAGCCTAGAGCGTGCGACGCAACGCGGCAGCCGGCCGCGGGGTACCGTCCACGTCATGGAGGACACGCCGCGGCTCTATCGCGATCTCGCCTCGTGGTGGCCGCTGCTGTCCCACCCGGACGACTACGCCGACGAGGCGGATGAGTACACGGACATCCTCCGCGGGGCTGCCGAGCGCGACGTCCGCGAGGTCCTGGAGCTGGGTTCGGGCGGCGGCAACTCGGCGTCGCACCTCAAGGGGTCGTTCGCGATGACGCT
>DASPIF010000131.1:0-5416 GCA_035629255.1 Actinomycetota bacterium
CGTCCGGCGCTCCGGATCCATCGTCGTCTCCCACAGCTGCGACGCGTCCATCTCGCCGAGACCCTTGAAGCGCTGCGGCTCGAGCTTGCGCGAGCCGTCGACCTCCTTGCGGTACGCGTCCCACTCGCGCTCCGTGTAGAAGTAGTGCTCCTGCTTCCCCTCCTTCAGCATGTACAGCGGCGGCTTCGCGAGGTACACGTAGCCCGCGTCGATCAAGCCGCGCAGGTACCGGAACAGGAACGTCAGCAGCAACGTCTGGATGTGCGCGCCATCGACGTCGGCGTCCGCCATCAAGACGATCTTGTGATAGCGCGCCTTCTCGACGTCGAACTCCTCGTCGCCGACCCCCGTACCGACCGCGGTGATCAGCGCCTGGATCTCGGCGTTCTCGAGGATCTTGTGCAGACGCGCCTTCTCGACGTTCAGGATCTTGCCTCGGATCGGGAGGATCGCCTGCGTCGCCGGATCGCGAGCCTGCTTCGCGGAGCCGCCCGCCGAGTCGCCCTCGACGATGAACAGCTCGGTCGCGCTCGGGTCCGTGAGCTGACAATCCGCGAGCTTGCCGGGCAGGCCGCCGCCCTCCAGGAACGACTTGCGTCGCGTGAGGTCGCGTGCCTGCTTGGCCGCGAGGCGCGCCTTCGCGGCCGCCGAGGACTTCGTGACGATCCGCTTGGCGTCCCCCGGGTGCTCCTCGAGCCACGTCATCAGGTGGTCGTTGATCGTCGTCTCGACGAGCGAGCGCATCGACGCGTTGCCAAGCTTCGTCTTCGTCTGACCCTCGAACTGCGGCTCGCGCAGGCGGACGCTCACGATCGCGATGAGGCCCTCGCGGACGTCCTCGCCGAGGAGGTTGTCCTCCTTCTCCTTGAGCAGTCCCTTGTTGCGCGCGTATCGGTTGACCACGTTCGTGAGCGCCTTCTTCAGGCCCTCCTCGTGCATGCCGCCCTCGTGCGTGTTGATCGTGTTCGCGAACGAGTAGATCGATTCGGAGTAGCCGCTCGTCCACTGCAGCGCGACGTCGACCTCGGAATCGGACTCGCGCGCCTCGGCCGGGATCACCTTGGTGTGGATCGGCTCCTTGCCGGTCGCCAGGTGCTTCACGAAGTCGACGATGCCGCCGGTCGCCTTGAACGCCTGCTTCGTGACGGGGTCCTCGCGCTCATCGATCAGCTGGATCTCGATGCCCTTGGTCAGGAACGACTGCTCCTGGAGGCGCTCGGCGAGGACCTTGCGATCGAATTCGACGCTCTCCTCGAAGATCTCGGGGTCCGGCCAGAAGGTGACCGTCGTCCCGGTCTTGGTCGAGCCTTTGCCCTTCGTCAGCTTCGTGGTCGCCTTTCCGCGCGCGTACGTCTGGGACCACGAGCCACCCTCGCGGCGGACCTCGACGGTGAGCTTCGACGACAGCGCGTTGACGACCGAGACGCCGACCCCGTGCAGGCCACCCGAGATCCGGTAGCCCTCACCCCCGAACTTGCCGCCGGCGTTCAGCGTCGTCAGGACGACCTCCACGGCGGGCCGGCGATCCTTTGCGCCCGGGATCGGCTTGACCGGGATCCCGCGCCCGTTGTCCTCGACCTGGCACGACCCGTCCTTGCGCAATCGGACGATGATCCGGTCGCAGTACCCGGCCATCGCCTCGTCGATCGAGTTGTCGACGACCTCGTAGACGAGATGGTGCAGACCACGGCTCGAAGTGGTGCCGATGTACATCCCCGGGCGGAGCCGGACATGCTGGACGCCCTCGAGCACCTGGATGTCTTTCGAGCTGTAGCTGCTCGACTTGCGCGGGGTTCGAGCTTCCTTCGCTGCGGTTGCCAGTGTTGAACCTCCGTCGGTCTCCCGGGCGCGCGGGCGCCCGAGGAGCGTCTCGAGGGGGCCGCGGAACCCGCGGGCGAACGCCCGTTCAGTTTACCGGATGCGACCCCATCTCGAGCGCTTCCGAGACGAGGTTTCTCGACACCGTTGCGCCCCCATCAGCTCTGCAGCGCAAGGGCTTTCAGCGAGGGGGTCGGACGACGACCTGGACGCGTACGACCGTCGGCGCGCCGAGCACCGCGTTGGCCTTCTTCGCGATCTCGCCGGCGAGGGAAACGGACCTGCGCGCCCCACGGACCGTCGGTCGTCGAGACGACCAGCAGACCCCCGTCGAGACTCACCGGAGCACTCTCGGCGGCGAGCCGATCGCCGACGACGGCCGCCCAGTCCGACGCGAGCTGGCCGATCGGAACGCCTCGGGCGAACAGCCGCTCGCGCATCAGCCCGTCGACGATCGTCCCGATCCGCGTCTCGTCCGCCGTTCGCTCGTCCTTGCGCGAGCGCCATCCTTTGCTGTGCGGCATCAGCTCGCTCCCGTCACGCCGCGGTCCGTTCGCTCACGGCTCCGGCCGCTACGTCGAGGACCAGGTCGGCGCCGGTCGGGACGTGCGCGTCGTCGGCGACGCTGACGAAGACCTGGCCGCGGCCGGCGAGGTGCTCGGTCACGCGGCGCTGGCGGCGCGGGTCGAGGGCGGAGAACGGATCGTCGAGCAGGACCACGGGCCGCTCGCCCACCTCGATCTCGACGGCGCTCGCGAGCCCGAGCCGCAGGCACAGGGCGGCCGCCCACCCCTCACCGTGGCTCGCGAACGCGCGGGCCCCGAGATCCTTCACCGCGAGGGCGAGGTCGTCGCGGTGCGGACCGACGAGCGTCGTGCGCCGGACCAGCTCGTCGGACCGACGGGCGGCCAGGCGCTCGGCGAACGCGTCCTGCAGGGGGTCCCCGTCGACGTTCGGCGCGTACGAGCACATCAGCCCGTGCCCCGAGAGGTGGCGGTACTCCCCCTCCGCGGTCGCCGCGAGCGCCTCGACCGCGGCGGCGCGGAGACGGATCAGCGCGGCTCCCGTCTCGATCAACGTGTCATCCCACGTCTCGAGCTCGGGCGGCGCGCCGCGCCCCTCCCAGTCCTTCAGGAGACGGTTCCGTTGCCGCAGCGCACGGTCGTACGCCGTGATCGCCCCCTCCTTCAGCGGCCAGAGAGAACGGATCGCGTCGTCGAGGAAGTCGCGCCGCCGTCCGGGCTCGCCGATCACCGTGAGCAGGTCGTCCGGGCCGAAGAAGACGCCTCGCACCTGTCGTCGGAGGTCACGCTTGCGTCGGACCGGCGACCGGTTCACCTGCACGCGGTTCGCGCCGCGACCGGGCACCTCGACCTCGACGAGGATCCTGCCGTTCGCGGTGTCGACCTCGCCGCGCGCGTACGCGGCCTCGGCGCCGTGCCGTACGACCGGCTCGGTCGAGCTCGTTCGCGGCGACGCGAGGAAGAACAGGAAGGCGATCCCCTCGAGCAGGTTCGTCTTGCCCTCGCCGTTGGGGCCGACCGCGACGACGAGACCCTCGGGCAGGTCGTCGAGCCTCGTCGTCGCGTGGTTGCGGAAGTCCGTCAGCTCGACCCAGCGCAGGCGCAAGTCCGGCTCAGCCGACGGGCGTCGGCAACCGCACCGGCATCACGAGGTAGGTGTACTCTTCGCCGTCGCCACGGACGATCCCGGGCTTGAGGCCGTCGCGGACCTCCAGACGCACCGTGTCACCGATCGCGGCGGCCAGCCCGTCCGCCAGGTACGTGGGGTTGAAGGCGGCGGTGATGTCCTCGCCCTCGTACTGCGCCTCGACGGCCTCGACGGCCTGACCGAGATCGGGCGACTGCGACGACAGCTTCACCCCGAGCGCGTTGAACTCGAGCCGCACCGGCGACGTGTCGCGCGCGAGCAGGCCGACGCGTCGGACGGCGTCCATCAGCTGCTGGCGTGAGACGGTGAGACGGCTGTCGTACCCCTCGGGCAGCAGTCCGCGGTAGTTCGGGAACTCGCCCTCGATCAGCCGCGACGTCAGCGTCAGGGCCCCCGCCTGGATCGAGATCTGGCTCTCGTCCACGAAGAGCTCGATCTCGCCCTTGTCGATCGTGGATGCGGCGCGCCCCGCCTCCGTCAGCGCGCGCTCGGGCACGATCGACTTCGCCTCGCCGGCGGCGGTCGCGATCAGCTCGCGGACGGCGAGCCGGTACGAGTCCGTCGCGACGAGCGTCAGTCCCTCGCGCGAGATCTCGACGAGGACACCCGTGAGCACCGGACGCGCCTCGTCGCGTGAGGCGGCGCGTGCGACCTGACCGACGGCCTCCGCGAACCGCGGGGCGTCGACGACCACGCGGGTCCCCGTCGGTGGCTGCATCGTCGGAAAGTCCTCGGCGGGCAGCAGCCGCAACGCGCCCTCGTACGCCGCGCACCGGATCTGCGCCTGCGAGCGGTCGGCGTCGAACTCGACCGGGGCGTCGGACAGCGACTTGACGGTGTCCGCGAGCAAGCGCGCCGGCACCAGCGCCTGGCCTGCCTCCGACACCGTGACGTCGATCGTCAGCCGCGCCGAGACCTCGAGGTCGGTGGTCGTGAGCGTGAGGCGCCCGTCCTCGCCGGCGTCGAGCAGCACGCCGGTCAACGCCGGGATCCCCGGGCGCGACGAGACGCCGCGCTGGACGGTCTGGAGCGCCTCGGACAGCGCGTCTCGGTCACAGCGGAACTTCACCTGTCCACCCCCTCGCTGCTTCTGTCTTCAGATACTTCTCTAACCAGTAGTAGTAGGGCCTTGGGAAAAGTGCACAACCGGGTCATAACCCGAGCGTAGATGGGGCCTCCGACATGTGGACGGGGTGTGGGAAACGGTGGACACCCGGAGACCGTGTCCGCCGTGGTCCCGATCCGGTCCCCGCGTATCCACACCCGCGTCCCACCCGCTCGGACGACGCATCAGCTGCTCCTCGCGCGGTCGCGGATGATGCGCGACAGGTCCTGGACCTGGCGGTAGGTCGCGCTGCGGTTCCGCATGTCCTTCTCGATCTTCTGGATCCCGTGCCGGGCGGTCGTGTGATCGCGGCCGCCGAAGGTCTCGCCGATCTTCACGAGGCTCAGGCCGCTGCACTCGCGGACGAGGTACATCGCGACGTGGCGTGCCGTCGTCAGCGGTCGCGACCGGTTCGGGCTGCAGAGGTCCTGGATCGACAGACCGAAGTACTTCGCGCTCTCCTCGAGGATCAGCTGGGGTGCGATCTCGGCTTCCGACTGCGGCAGGAGGTCCTCGAGCGCCTGTTCCGCCAGCTCCGTCGTGATCGGTTGACCGGTCAGATCGGACCACGCGACCACGCGGACGAGGGCCCCCTCGAGCTCACGGATGTTCTGGTCGAACTTGCTCGCGATGAACTCGATCACGTCATCGGGGACCATCACCGCCTCGCGCTGCGCCTTGAGCTGGAGGATCGCGATCCTCGTCTCGAGATCGGGCGGCTGCACGTCGACGCACAATCCGAGACGGAAACGCGATTGCAGACGCTCCTCCATCCCGAGCTCCTGCGGCGGCCGGTCCGACGCGATCACGATCTGCCGCTCC
>DASPIF010000132.1:0-5545 GCA_035629255.1 Actinomycetota bacterium
GTCCTCCTGCCGCTGATCCAGGACGTGCATCCGCGGATGGCGGGTGAGGATCACGGACCCGACCCGACGCCTCGGCTCCAGCCCCCGGGGTTCCTGGGCCTGAACTACGGCGCGCAGACGCCGATCGGCGTCGTCGTGGCGCACCTCGTGTACGGCGCGATCGTCGCGGCGTTCTACCGACCCCTCGGCTGACCACCGGCTCGTAGCGCACACGCGGCCTTGACGAGCGCGATGTGCGACAGGCCCTGCGGGAAGTTGCCGAGCGCCTCGCCCGACTCCGCATCCACCTCCTCGGGGAGCAGCCCGACGTCGTTCGCCACCGCTGCCGCGCCCTGGAACACCTCGAGCGCCTCGTCCCGCCGGCCGGTGCGCGCGAGCGCTTCCACGAGCCAGAACGAGCAGGGGACGAAGGCCCCCTCGGTGCCGGCGAGGCCGTCATCGGCCCGGTAGCGGTAGACGAGCGGACCGACCGCCAGCTCCGAACGGATCCGGTCGATCGTTCGTCGCAGTCGCTCGTCATCCGGATCGACGATCCCGGAGCCGGCGATCTCGAGGAGGGCAGCATCGATCCCGTCGCCGCCGAAGACACTGACGAACGTCCCCCGTCCCGCGTCGTACCCCTCCGTCAGGATCGCCTCGCTCAACACGCGACGCTGCTCCTGCCAACGCGGCCGATCCGCTGGGAGGTGCTGCTCCCGTGCCAATCGAAGCCCGCGGTCGAGCGCGACCCACGCCATCACCTTCGAGTGCACGTAGTGACGCGGCGCGGTTCGCACCTCCCAGATGCCGTGGTCGGGCTGCATCCATGTGCCGGCGATGTGATCGACGTACGCACGCGTCGCCGCCCACATCGACGCATCGACACGTCCACCCGCACCGGCGTACTTGTGGACGGCCTCGACGAGGTAGCCCCAATTGTCGAGCTGGAGCTGCTCGACGGCGGCGTTCCCGCGCCGGACCGGACGCGAGTCCCGGTAGCCACGAAGCCCTGCGATGTCCCGTTCCCGAGCTCGCGGCCGGCCGTACACGTCGTAGAGCGTCCGGATGCGGGGCCGCGTCAAGCTCGCGGCGTTCAACAGCCACGTCATGTAGGCACGGGCCTCGTCGTGATGCCCGTAGTCGGTCAACGCGATCACCGACCGGGACGCATCTCGCACCCACACGTAGCGGTAGTCCCAGTTCCGGCCGGCGCCGATCGCCTCGGGCAACGACGTCGTCGGCGCCGCCACGACGCCACCGGACGGCGCGAACGTCAACAGCTTGAGGACGAGCAACGATCGGGCGACGAGCGGCGCGAGCGGCACGTTGTCGGGGACGGGTCGGTGCCATTCCCGCCAGTACGTCACGGTCTTTCGATAGGCGTCCTCGGCGAACTCACCCACCGGGGGCAGGACGCCCAGGTCGCGCTCCGCGTACGAGATCGCCGCGTGCGCCACCTCGCCGGCACGAACGGAGATGTCGGAGACGAGGCGGGACCCCGCCTGACGGACCGGGGAGGTGCTCGAGAGGAATACGCTCTTGCCGCCGACGGCCGCCGAGCCGCGGTTGCCGGACGCCGACAGCCGGAACGCCCGGCCTCCGAACGGCTGACGCGGTTCGAAGACGACGTCGAGATCCACGACGCCGGCCTCGCCGACGATCCTCCGCACCAGGTAGCGGAACGGGGCGGCCTTCGCGCCCGTGCCCGGCGACGGTGCCGCCGCGAAGAGGTCGTGGACGACGACGACGCCCGACGGACACACGTAGCGGGTCTTCAGGACGGCCGTCGAAGGCTCGTACTCGCGCTCGATCCGCACGACCGGGGACCGCGGCGCCACGATCCACCGCCCGCCGCGCTCGGGGTCGAGGAGCGCACCGAACACGGGGTCGGAATCGACGTTCGGCAGACACAGCCAGTCGACCGATCCGCCGCGCGAGATCAGCGCCGCGGTGCCCGAGTCCCCGATGAGTCCATACGCTGAGATCGGCGAGAACCCATCCCGCTCGGTGGTTCCCTCGGGCTCCTCGATCGCGGTCATGGCGTCACTCGGTCCTCCACACGTCGCCTTTCTCGTTGGCGTGAGGACCGGGCGAGCTCACGAAGACGGGGCACGCTTCGCCGCCGGGGCGCGGAGCGTCACGCAGCAGCGACCGGGGGTGCGCGTGAGCGCTGCCTCGACCGACCCGTTGCCGAGCCCGCGAACGAGTCCCTCGAGGAACGCCTGGTTCATCTCGCAGACGAGGTCGGGTGCTCGGCGCGCGAGCACCTGGAACGGACAGTTCCGGAGCGCGAGGTCGGTGCCGTCGCGGAACGGCTCGAACCCGTGCGCTTCGAGCACGTTCGTCGCGGCCGTGAGCGTCCGCTCGGCCCCGGGGCGACCGCGGATCTCCGCCGCGCGGACCTCCTCGCCGAGGTTCTCACCTCGCTCGCGCGCGACACGCAGGGCGGACTCCTTGGAGGTCTCACCCGGTCGCTCCTCCTCGATCGCATCGACCAGGAGCTCGCCAACGAGGTCGTACCGACGGCCGGGGATCGAGACCTCGACCTGCAGATCGGACGGCTCGTACATCTTCGAGGTGCGGCCGGCGCCCGGCCCGGAACGTCCCGGCGGGCGCGCGTAGTGCGCGCTGAGCAGTCCGCGCTCGAGCAGCTTGTCGAGGTGGAACGCGGCGAGCTTCCGTGAGATCCCGACCTCACCGGCCACCTCTTCGCGGGAGACCGGACGGCCGGTCCTTCGGACCCAGGCGTAGATCCGCTCGCGTGTCGCGTCGTCGAGGGCCGCGACGGCCCTGACATCTCTCATCGGGTGCATCGGTCTCCGATCGTAACGACAACGAGGTTGCTCTGAGATCGCTCGCCGAGCACGGTGCCGATGTCTAACTACCACAATCTCTTCCGGAATGGGTTGACGGTCGCGATCTCACGGTGCGAGTGTAACGCCAATCGACTTGGGCGTTACGCCCGGAAGGAGGTTCCGATGAACGGAACGATCCGGAGGTCCCGGCTGGCACCGTTGGCGCTCTTCGCACTCGCCGCCACCGTGCTCCTGGTGGCCCCCTTGTCGCAGCCCGCCGAGGCTCGCCGGCCGCGGATCGACCGGCAGGAGTTCCACGACGACATGCGTCGGGTCTGGGAGGACCACATCACATGGACGCGGCTGTTCATCGTCAGCGCGGCCGCCGATCTCCCGGACCTCGATGCGACCACGGCGCGTCTGCTCGCGAACCAGTCCGACATCGCGCAGACGATCCGGCCGTTCTACGGGCGGGCCGCCGCCAACCAGCTCGAGGCGCTGCTGACCGATCACATCCTCGGCGCGGCGGACGTCCTCGTCGCCGCGAAGACCGCAGATACGGCGGGGTTCGACGAGGCGCTCGCCGCTTGGTACGTGAACGGGAACCAGATCGCCGACTTCCTGAGCGGCGCGAACCCCGACAACTGGCCGAAGCACCACATGCGGGCGATGATGCGCGAGCATCTCGACCTCACGCTCAACGAGGCCGCACACCGGCTCGGTGGTGAGTTCGAGCTCGACGTCGCCGACTACGACGCGATCCACGACTCGATCCTCGAGATGGCCGACATGCTGAGCGACGGCATCGTCGCGCAGTTCCCGGGACGGTTCACCCGATGAACTCCCTCCTTCGGCTCTGGAGAGGGCTCCCCGGCGCGATGCGGCTCGGCTTCGCCGTCCTCGCTCTCGGGTTGGGCGCGGACCTCGCGTACCACCTCGCGTTCGGCATCGAGCCTTCGCATCACGACCACGCGAGCGAGGCCGTGCCCTTGGCGATCCACATGATCGTCGTGGTCGGCATGGCGCTGACGATCGTCGGCGTCATCGGCACGGCGTTCGATCACCGACGCCGGTCCCCGCGACCGGAAGGAGGCAGATGAGCATGCTGATCGCTGCCGCACCACAGCTGCTCGATCACCCGTGCTGCGACGTGATCAACCGGCTGCCGTGGGGGTTCTTCCTCTTCGTGCACGTCGCGTTGTTCGTCGTCGGGGCGTTCTTCGCCTCGCGGGCGTTCGCGAGCGGGAACCCGTTGCTCGCGTGGGGGTTCGCGGCCTTCGCGCTCGCGGAGGTCTCGTACATGACCTACCACGTCAACCTCACGCAGTTCCTCTTCGCGCACACGATCTCGGAGGTGCTCGACGGGGCCGCGTTCGTCGCGATGTTCGCGGCGGCGGTGAGGGGATCGCTCGTCACGTGGTCGCCCGGAGAGCGGGCGCCGAACCGCGGCGTCGCGTCGGTCCGATGAGCCGGCTCACCACGGCGGTCGTCGCGCTCGCGCTGGTGGCGATCGCGTGCTCGAGCGGGCCATCGGCCGAGGACGGCGACGCGCCGTTCGAGGTCCCCGGCGAACCCGTCGCGACGACGACGGTGGAGCTCCCCCGGAGCTACCGGTTCGTGCCGGCGGTCATCGAGGTCGACGCCGGCACCGAGGTCACGTGGACGAACGCGGACGATTTCCCACACAACGTGACGCTCCTCGACGGAAGCGGCGAGGTGCTCGATCTGCCGGTGGGAGGCGCGGCCACGTTCACCTTCGGCGAGGCGGGAACCGTGTACTACCAGTGCTCGCTCCACCCCCAGCAGATGAAAGGCAAGGTCATCGTCACCGCATAAGCGAACGCTTCGACAAGACCCGATGCGGCGCTTGGAGACTCGAGCGCCGCGTCGGCGTGCCGGGATCGTCCGAGCGCTCATGCGGATACCGTGCCTCTCCGGAGGAGCGACCCGTGCTGACGACCCCGAACCCTCGGTTGACGCGACGTTCGCTCGCACAGGCGGTGCGAACGCTGGTCGAACGCGACGCCGCCGTCGCGCGGTCCGTCGAGCGGTTCGGCGTCCCGCCGATGTGGGCACGCGAGCCGTCGTTCGCGACGCTCGTGCACCTGATCCTCGAGCAGCAGGTCTCGCTCGCCTCGGCACTCGCGGCGTTCGGGCGCCTGCGCGTGGCGCTCGGCGAGGTGACGCCGGAGGCGTTCCTCGGGCTCGACGACGGCTCGTTGCGCGGGATCGGGTTCAGCCGGCAGAAGGCGGGCTACGCACGCGACCTCGCGCTCGCGATGCTCGACGGGTTCGACCTCGCGGCGCTCGAGCGACGACCCGACGACGAGGTCCGGCGTGAGCTGACCCGGCTCCGCGGCATCGGGCGGTGGACCGCCGACGTCTACCTGACGATGTGTCTCCTGCGGCCCGACGTCTGGCCGAGCGGCGACCTCGCGCTCGCGATCGGCGTGCAGGAGGTCCTCGAGCTCCGCGGGCGACCGACCGGCGACGAGCTCGATGTCATCGCCGAACGATGGCGCCCGCTCCGCGCGGTGGCCGCTCGGATCGTCTGGCACCACTACCTCGGTCTGCGCGGGCGTCCGGCGACCTGACCGGTCGGCGCCGGTCATACTCCGCCGCGCTGACCGAGCACGCGATCGATCGCATCGCCGAGGAGACCTCGTTCTCCGGTGTGATCCGGATCGACCGTGACGGCGAGGTGTCGGCGCGCGCGTACGGGCTCGCCGATCGTGCCCACGACATCGCGAACACGGTCGACACGCGGTTCA
>DASPIF010000133.1:0-2171 GCA_035629255.1 Actinomycetota bacterium
AGGAGAACCCCTCGCCGACGGAGCACGAGGTCCGGATGGCGCTCGAGGGGAACCTGTGCCGGTGCACCGGCTACCAGAACATCGTGAAGTCGATCCTCGACGCCGCCGACCGCATGAGCGCGAGCGCCTGAGCGCGGGGAAAAGGACACGAGATGGCCGTCACCCAACGCTTCGTCGGTCAGCCGGTCCTCCGCAAGGAGGACCCGGAGCTCATCACGGGGCAGGCGCGGTTCACCGAGAACCTCACCGCGCCCGGGATGCTGTGGATGGCGATGGTGCGGAGCCCGTTCGCGCACGCGCACGTCCGCGACGTCGACGCGTCGAGGGCACGGGCGATGCCGGGCGTCGTCGACGTGTTCACCGCGAAGGATCTCGAGGACGAGTGGGGCGGACCGCTGCCGTTCGTGTGGCCGGTCACCGAGGACATCAAGGTCCCGATCCACTGGCCGCTCACGGGTGACAAGGCCCGGTACCAGGGCGATGCCGTGGCGGTCGTCGTCGCCGAGGGCCGGGCCGAGGCCGAGGACGCCGCCGAGGCCGTCGAGGTCGACTGGGATCCGATCGAGGCCGTCATCGACATGGACGAGGCCGCGACGGACCGCGTCCTGATCCACGACGACCTCGGGACCAACGTCGTCGTGCACTGGAGCCACGGCGGCGCGGGCGACCAGACGATCTTCGAGACGGCCGATGTCGTCGTGAAGGAGCGCTACGTCCAGCCGCGGCTGATCCCGAACGCGATCGAGCCGAGAGCCTGCCTGGCGCAACCTGCCCCGGCCATGGGCGAGTACACGCTGATCAGCACGACGCAGATCCCACACATCGCGCGGGTGACGCTCGGCGGCACGTGCAACATCGCCGAGTCGAAGCTCCGGGTGATCGCGCCCGACGTCGGCGGCGGCTTCGGCTCGAAGCTGAACGTGTACGCCGAGGAGGCGCTCTCGCTCGTGCTCGCGCGGCGCCTGAAGCGGCCGGTCAAGTGGGTCGAGGGACGTCAGGAGAACTACCTCGCCACGATCCACGGACGCGGGGTGATCCACGACGTCGAGCTCGCCGCGACCAACGAGGGCCGGATCCTGGGGATCCGCGTCAAGGAGCTCGCGGACATGGGGGCGTACTTCCAGCTCCTGACGCCGGGGATCCCCGAGCTCGGTGCCTGGGTCTACATGGGTCCCTACGACATGCAGGCCTACTGGTACGAGTTCACCGGCATCGTGACGAACGCGACACCGACCGACGCGTACCGCGGCGCCGGACGCCCCGAGGCGACGTTCGTCCTCGAGCGCACGGTCGATGCGCTCGCGCGCCGGATCGGGAAGGACCCCGCCGAGGTCCGCCGCCGATCGCTCGTCGAGAAGTTCCTCGAGGCCCGCACCGCGATCAGCGGGTTGAACGTGGACTCGGGCGCGTACGAGGAGACCTTCGACAGGGCGCTCGAGATCGCCGACTACGAGGCGCTGCGACGCGACCAGGCCGAGCGGCGCCAGCGGGCCGACGTGAAACAGCTCGGCATCGGGCTGTCGACGTACATCGAGATGTGCGGTCTCGCGCCGTCGAACATCCTCGGCGCGCTCCGGTACGTGGCCGGCGGCTGGGACGCCGCCGTGGTCCAGTGCCTGCCCGACGGCAAGGTGATCCTCAAGATCGGGACGTCACCGCACGGCCAGAGTCACGTGACGACGTGGGCGCAGGTGGCGGCGGACGAGCTCGGCGTCTCGCCGGACGACGTCGAGGTCCTCCACGGCGACACGGCGACGGCGCCGCTCGGGATGGACACGTACGGGTCGCGCAGCGTCTCGGTCGGCTTGACGGCGCTGCACTACGCGCTGCAGAAGATCAAGGACAAGGCGCGCACGCTCGCCGCGCACGAGCTCGAGGTCGCGGAGGAGGACCTCGAGCTCGACCGTGGTCGGTTCACGGTCCGCGGCGCGCCGGACAAGGCCAGGACGATCGGGGATCTCGCCGTCTCCGCGTGGCACGCCCACGACCTCCCGACGGGGTTCGAGCCGAACCTCGAGGCGACGGCCGTATGGGATCCGCCGAACTTCACCTGGCCGGGCGGGGCGCACATCTGCGTCGTCGAGGTCGACACCGAGACCGGCGCCACGGAGATCGTGCGCTACATCGCGGTCGACGACTGCGGCACCGTGATCAACCCGATGATCGTCGAC
>DASPIF010000134.1:0-2395 GCA_035629255.1 Actinomycetota bacterium
GACGCACGGGGAGCCCAACGATCGCAACGCCCACCCCCACGTCGATTGCGGCGGGCGCATCGCCGTGATCCACAACGGGATCGTCGAGAACTTCGCCTCGATCAAGGCGGATCTCGAGAAGCGGGGACACGCCTTCGCCTCCGACACCGACACCGAGGTCGTCGCGCACCTGATCGAGGAGCAGGAAGGAGCCCTCGTCGAGCGGGTCCGCGCGGCGACCCGTGAGCTCGAGGGCGCGTACGCGCTCGTCGTCGTCTCGGCCGACGAGCCCGACCTGATCGTGGGCGTCAAGGTCTCCTCGCCGCTGATCGTCGGGCTCGGCGACGGCGAGAACGTCCTGGCCTCTGACATCCCCGCGGTGCTCGAGCGCACGCGGACCGTCCTTCCGATCAGCGAGGATCAGATCGTCGAGGTGCGCGCGGACGCCGTGCGGATCACCGACCTCGAGGGCAACGCGGTCGAGGTCGAGCCGTTCGAGGTCACGTGGGACGTCGCGCGCGCGCAGAAGGGCGGCTACGACGACTTCATGCTCAAGGAGATCCACGAGCAGCCGGCCGCGATCCGCGACACGCTCGTCGGCCGCGTCGACCACGCGGGGCGGGTCGCGCTCGACGAGATCCACCTCGATCCCGACGTCCTGCGCGAGGTCGACAAGGTCTTCGTCGTCGCCTGCGGGACCGCGTTCCACTCGGGCCTCGTCGCGAAGTACGCGATCGAGCACTGGGCCCGCGTCCCCGTCGAGATCGAGATCGCCTCGGAGTTCCGCTACCGCGATCCGGTGCTGGGTCCGGACACGCTGACGATCGCGGTCAGCCAGTCCGGCGAGACGATCGACACGCTCGAGGCCGCCCGGCACGCCGCCCGGCAAGGGTCGCACGTGCTCGCCGTGACGAACACGGTCGGATCCTCGCTCGCGCGCGAGGCGCAGGCCGTGATGTACACGCACGCGGGACCCGAGATCGGGGTCGCCGCCACGAAGACGTTCGCGACGCAGATGGTCGCGCTGCACCTCGTCGCGCTGTACCTCTCGCAGCTCCGCGCGACGCTGTACCCCGAGGAGATCGCCGAGGTTTTCGACCGGATGGACCAGCTGCCCGACCAGGTCGCTGCCACGATCGGGGTCGCCCGGCAGGCGCGCGCCATCGCCGAGCGCATCTCTCCGGCGAACGACGTCCTGTTCATCGGCCGGCACACGGGCTACCCGGCCGCGCTCGAGGGCGCGCTCAAGCTCAAGGAGATCAGCTACCAGCACGCCGAGGGGTACCCCGCGGGCGAGCTCAAGCACGGACCGATCGCGTTGATCGAGGACGGCGTGCCGGTGGTCGCGATCGCGACCGCCTGCCACGTGTATCCGAAGATGCTCTCGAACATCCAGGAGGTCCGGGCCCGCGGTGCCGACGTGATCGCCGTCGCGAGCGAGGGCGACGATCGGATCGGCGAGCTCGCGACCGACGTGCTGTTCGTGCCCCGCGTGCACGAGCTGCTCGCGCCGGTCGTCGTGACGCCGCCGCTCCAGCTGCTCGCGTACCACGTCGCGAAGTTGCGCGGATGCGACGTCGACCAGCCGCGGAACCTCGCGAAGAGCGTCACGGTCGAGTAGCCCGCGGTGGAGATCCTCGGCCTCGGGGTCGACCTCTGCGAGATCTCGCGGATGGAGCGCGCGCTCGAACGTCATCCGACGATGCGGGACCGCGTCTTCACCCCCGAGGAGGTCGCCTACTGCGACTCGAAGGCGCGCCCGGCCGAGTCGTACGCGGGCCGGTTCGCGGCGCGCGAGGCGACGATCAAGGCGCTCGGCGGCTACCGCGACAAGCGGTGGCAGGACATCAGCGTGACGCGCGCGCCGTCGGGTGCACCGACGATCCTGCTGGCGGGCAACGCGAGGCGGCGCGCCGAGATGCTCGGCGTCGAGCGCGTGCTCGTCACGTTCACCCACGAGCGGACGAACGCGGTCGCGTTCGCGATCGCCGTGTCCGGGTGAGCCGGATCCCGCACCGGACGGGGCCGGTCGCGTGATCCCGGTCCTGTCGCCGGCGCAGGCCGCTGCGCTCGACGCGGCGTCGGTCGAGCGCGGCGTGACCGTCGACGCGTTGATGGAGCGCGCGGGTCACGAGCTCGCCTCGGCGGTCCTCGGGGTCGCGGGTGGCGCGTATGGCCGGCGCGTGGTCGTCGTGTGCGGGAAGGGGAACAACGGCGGCGACGGATACGTCGCGGCGCGCGTCCTCGCGCTCGCGGGTGCGTCGGTCTGCGTGATCGCGCTCGCGGGCGGCGACGGGGACGGGCCCGCCGACGTGAACCGCCGGCGGCTCGCTCGCGCCACGGCGCGCGTCCGGGGACCCGAGGCGCTCGGCCGCGAGCTCGCGCGCGCGGACGTGGTCGTCGACGCGATCGTCGG
>DASPIF010000135.1:0-8934 GCA_035629255.1 Actinomycetota bacterium
AGGTCGACGAATTGCGGCGTGTTCGGCCTGGGACGCTAGTCGGTATCCTGCCGCACGTACGGGCGCATCGGCGAAGTACGGTTCAGCAGGCGAAATGGCGTAGCACACACACATCCTGTTGAGCGGCTGCGTCGTGATGACTCAGATGTGAGAGCAACGGTGGAAACACCGCGCCACAGGTTGACGTTTCGTCCTCCGGCGACGTCGTCCAGCGGACTCGAGCACCCGATCTCGTTGACGCCGAAGAGGCCTGTCCGGGACGCGTCAGTGCGGTTTGACGAACGCGACAAGCGCGCCGCGCTCGCGTCGTTGTAGTCCGCGGACGAAGGGGGCGCGGACGGAAGGGGATTCATGCCGCAACACGAGTCGAGTGGTAGAGCTGTACGCCGACGTCATTCGGGTGATGAAGGCACCGATGTATTTCCAGGACGACGATGTCACGAGCCGTGATCCGGTCGTGGGAATCGATGCCGCCGTGGAGGACGTTCTCGACCGTCTGACGACAGCGGGTATCTCGAGGCCGTGCGGCGCCACGATCGCGCTGCGGGCCTGGCGCACGCATTGAACTTGGCGGCGGAGATGGGCAACAGGGACGGATTGGGGCGATGGGCGAAAGCCGAGCGGACAACCGCGCTCGAGGCCGAACGCGACGCGTTCGTTTCCGGCGTTCAAGTCGGGCGGCGCGTCAGCGACGTCGTCACCCGATACCGTTGCTGCTCGTCGAGCTGCGTCGGAGGTATACGAGCGGCGAGCTACTCGTGGACCCGAGCGAGCGGGGAGTCTGAGCTCAGACGCTGGGGGAGTCATGTGGCGCTGGCTCCGCGTGAGCCCAATGATCGACCGCGCCGCCTAGGCCAGAGACGTAGTGAACATCGCCCCGGACGCCAGTCCGAAAGATCCAGAAACGTGGTTCAGGTCGGAGGCTCCCCCCAATCCTTTTCGAGAGCGATCCGAAGCGAAGCCACGGCGTCAGCGCCGATTCGCCGCGCGAGCTCGCGCTCTAGTGCTGCATACCGGCGTCGCGCAACGCGGATGCTCAGCTTCCCCTGCTCCGTCGGCACGACCAGCCGAGCACTGGCGTTCGAGGGGTCGGCGACGAGCTCGACCATGCCCATGTCAGAGAGCTCCTGCACTGTCTGATGAGCCGATTGGCGCGTGATTCCGAGCTTCCGAGCGAGCTCTGAGATGCGAGCTGATCCCTGCTGGTCGAGAACGGCGAAGATGAGGGAATGGGGCCGCCTTATCTCGCCGAACCCCTGCCTCTCTAGGGCATTGAGGAGAGCGCTGTCGAACCAGCGAAACCCTCGCAGGAGGAGGTTGCCCAAGGTGTCGACGTCGGCCACGGTGTCAGGCTACTTGACGCTTCGCGCCATGTCCAGGTAGGTTCTGGGACCGGGCGTCAGGCAGGCTGACACCATGAAAGAAGGAGGGTCCCGTGGCCACACTCGAAACCAGCACCCTGGCCGTCACAATTGAGGCGCCGTTCGATCGCGTCGTTAGCGACCTTGCGGATCCCGCCACGCACCCGGAATGGGCGACGGAGTTCTTCGCTGGGCCCGCCCAGAGGCGGGCCGATGGCACCTACGAGGTCGAGGTGCCGTCAATGGGTGGGATCGCTCGGATGAGCGTCGACGTGGACGCCGAGCACGGCGTCGTTGACCTCTTCCTTGCACCCGGCGAAGCACCGTTTGGGCCGGCGGTGCCTGTGCGCGTCGTCCGAAACGGTGATGGCGTCGACGTCCTTTTCACGCTTGCACGTTTTCCGGGGATGACGGATGAGCAGTGGAAGGGTGGGCTTGCCGGGATGCGTCACGAGCTCGAGAACCTCAAGTCGCGTCACGAGTCTCGATAGCAAAGGTCGGCTCTGGTTGCCCTGGGGGCGACATGGCTCCCAGGGCAACCCGCGGGTCGTACGGCACACGATTGGCACATCACATCCGTCTCACCCCGTTTCGGGCGTTCCATCGCGTTCCATGGATACAGCTTCTGGCCAGGGCGTTTGTTGAAAGCGCTGGTCGGGACGACGATCCCGATACGGGCGGACGTTCCTTGACGCGGAAGAGGTCAGAGGTTCAAATCCTCTAGCGCCCACCAACCGGTCCGAGGGAGTATCCGCCGCGCGTCAGGGAGCGGGCGGCGCGGTCGGCTTCCCCGGGAACTGATCCTGTTCGGTCTCGTCCCAGACGGTGCTTCCCTTCAGGCTCTCCACGTTGAACTGGTACTCGTAGACCAGCGCACCGCCGTACAAGGCACCGAACGCGACGAGCGCGCCGGCGAGGACCGAGACGATCAGGACCGGCACGTCGGTGATCCCCTCGTCCCAGTTCGCGATGTGCATCCGGATGTTGAGGATCGTCAGGACGGTGACGGTGAGCATCACCGCCATGTGCCAGTTCGCCGTGCGCCAGACCTGCGTGTGCTTCGCCTTCCCGAGCACGCCCCGAGAGCGGTCACGCTCGAGCCCCTTCCACCAATCCCAGAACCCGGTGAGCGCGGTCGGGAAGGAGATCAGCGCGCCGGCGATGAGGACGTACGTCGCGGCGATGTGGGCCTCGTTGGCCTTGTCCGACGGTGCGTCTCCCTGGCCGAGCACGAACGACAGCAGGTCGAACGCCGCGGCGAACACGTAGGCGGCGACCGGCAGATCGGTCAGCGGCGGATGCGTCGGCTTACCCGCCCAGCCGCGAACGCCTCGGAACCGGCGACCGCGGAGCGTGAGGGCGGGGCGGATCGAGAACAACCGTGCCATGTCGCGACTCCTCGCATCGACGGGGGTCAAGCATGCCGCAGACTGCCCGTTCCGCGCGAGCCGCCGCGCCTATCTCCGGGCGGTCACGGCCCCCACCACGAGCGCGACCACGTGATCGATGCCAGCGCTCGCTGGCCCGCCAGGCTCGGATGGAAGTAGTCGAGCGAGCTCACCTCGTCGCGATCGAACGCGTAGGCGTTCACGGCGAAGCCGTCGAACCGGCAGTCCTCGTATTCGGCGCAGACCGCCGCGAGGACGAGGTTGAAGGCCCGCTCGCGAGCCACGACCTGGAAGCGATCGGCCCACGTGACCGCGGGGCCCAGCACGGTGGGACAGATCCCTGCGGTCCGCCAGACGAACCTCGCGACGCCGTCGTCGCCGTACACCGACGCGAGCCGCTCGAGATCGGGGATGCTCGCGACGAGGATCCTCGCATCGGGCACCCCCTCGCTGAGTCGCGACAAGGTGCGGTCGAACGCTGCGGCGAACTGGGGGACGGGGGTCATCCGATCGACGCTGGCCGCGCAGAGGTCGTTCGCGCCCATCAGGATCGTCACGTAGTCCGCGCCGGCGGCGACGACCTTGGCGGCCTGTGCGGGCGCGTCGGCCATCGTCGCGCCGGACCGGGCGACGTTGAGCTCGTTCCCCCAGATCGACGGATGCGCGCGCACGAGCCGCTCGTAATGCGTGCCGAACCCGTCGACCGGGTTGAACCCCGTGCTCCACGACAGGCTCGGATGGTCCCCGTACCAACCGAACGCGTTGGTGGCGCGCGTGATGGAGTCGCCGATCGACGCGAGGCTCGACGGCTCCTCGACCTCCCCCGAGGCGGGCGACGCGGTCGACAGCAACGCTCCACAGATCAGCAGCATCGGGATGAGCCCGCGGCGGACCATGTCGACAGCGTACGGGCCTGCCGGCAACGCCCGGTCGGACACGTGGGGTGTTTGCCCCTCGCCTGGCGCGGGAACTCCCCGGACGAGCTTCCAGCGCAAGGAGGAACGCGTGCAGGCCTTCATCATCTTCACGACGGCCCTCGTGCTGCTCGGGATCTCCGCATACCTCGTCGGTTCGATGATCTGGAGCATCCGGCGGGAGCGTCAGGTCCGGAAGAGGTGGGCGAACTTCGGGCTGAGCATCGCGTTCTGCGTGCTGTTCTTCGTGAGCTGGGCGGCGCAGGCGCTGGTGCAATGGGGCGTCTACCGAGACCAGCAGGAACAGCACGGGGAAGCTCCGACGGTCTCCGGCTACGTCATCGAGTTCGGGCAGGCCACCCTGGAGAACTGGCAGTCGGAGTTCCTCCAGCTCTTCTCCTTCGTCGTCCTGTCGGCACTCCTGATCCACAAGGGGAGCGCGGAGTCCAAGGACAGCGACGACGAGATCCTCGCGACCGTCAAGAGGATCGAGAAGCGGCTCGACGCAGGATCGAGCTAGGGCGCGGTCGGCCCGGGCGGGACCTGCGGACTTCGCCCAGAGCGAGGGGTTGCGTTCCCAGGGCCGAGGGTGCAACACTTCGCCGCGTCCGAGCCCCTGGCTCGGCGTTAGACGGCGGCGCGACGCGGGCACGCGCCGCCGTCTCCTTATCGTCATCGTCCGGCCGGGTCGCCGGACGACGGTGCTACCCTGGCCGCCTCCGGGCGCGTAGCTCAGCGGGAGAGCGCTTGCTTCACACGCAAGAGGTCGCAGGTTCAAAACCTGCCGCGCCCACGCTGAAGACCCCTGGTCAGAACTCATCCCGGACCATGCCCCCTCACCGTTGCGAGGACGCGAAGGCGGCGGGGCAGCAAGAAGGCAATACGCGTACGGATCGGCCTCGATGAACGCTGCCTCGAGCCGTCGGTCGTGCCACGGTCCCTCTTGTCTTCCCGGGTCGAAGCGCCCACGAGCCAACTTCGTCTCGGAGTCACGTCTCCGAGAGTGGGCAACTTGACGGTGAGGAAGGCGGACAGTCGCATGTCGACGCTTCATCCCGGAGCGGCGTTGCTGTCGATCGAGCTCACCGCGTGTGACGTGGACGGCTGCGATACGTCGACCCTTGAGGGCGATGTCACCATCGACCGGAGGGCCAGCTAGACGGCCGAAGGCGCTCTCGATGGCGAGTCCCCGTGAGGCGGGGACTCCACCCGCCGCCGGTGAGTCGCAGGGACGAACCTGCCGCGCCGACGGAGCCTCGGCCCTACGCGCGCGGCCGGTCGCTACATCCTCGTCACCTTGTAGCGGAGGTCTCGTTCACGAGCAAGCTCACCCGCCGCCCGGATCAGACGGACGACGCCTTCGGTGGGCCGGCGGACGCCCGGGCCGTCCAGATGGATCGTGGCGACGCCCTCCTCGCGCTCGAGCTGGGCGGTGATGTCGGAGACCATCTCCTTCTCGGTCATCTCGCTGATGGGCGCGCCATCGAGGTCCACGCGCAGGATCGATCCCCTGCGCTCGATGTGCCACCCCACCCACAACACCCCCGGAGCGAGCCCGATGCCGGACGTGAACAGGTACCCGCGGGCCGTGGATCCGAACCCGATGGCCCCCGTCGCAGGCGACCATCGCGGCTCGGGTGTAGAGTCGCGGCTCGCGTATGCGAGGCTGATCTCGCGATCGACCCGTTCGACCCGGAGGAGGGACCGACGTGTCCGACCGTCTGAAGCAGAGCCTGATGTCGTCCCGGAACGAGATCGAAGCCGGCCTGGCCGAGGCCGAGGCCGAGCTCGCACGGGTCCGCCAGCGCGCGCGTGAGCTCGAGGAGCTGATCGCCCTCGGGACGGCGACACTGCTGGCCGCCGAGATGATCTCGGGCGGCAGCCGGAGCGGGCCCGCGACGTCCGGCGGCGCCGCGTCGACGACGCAGGGCGGCTCGGGGATGGCCGCCGCGGACCTCGCTGCCGCGCACGAGAAGTCGAAGGATGAATTGCAGTCGCGTCTCTCGAAGTCCCCGAAGTAGCCCCGCCCGTTCCGTAGCGACCCCTGCCGTTCGGCGGGGGTCGTTGCATGTCACCGGTCCCCGGCCGTCCCCGCGCCGTTCGGTACGGTGGCTCGATCGCAGAGGGGACCGAGCAGATGGCATCGATGCACCCGGTGACCAGCGAGCCGCCGGTGACGGCGGCGGCGCGCGCCGATGACCTGACGAAGACCTACGGTCGTGGTGACGCCGTCGTGCGCGCCCTCGACGGCGTGACGCTCGCGTTCGAGCGAGCGCGCTTCACCGCGATCATGGGGCCGTCCGGCTCGGGCAAGTCGACGCTGCTGCATTGCCTGGCCGGGTTGGACGCGCCCACGTCCGGGCGCGTCCTGATCGGCGAGGTCGATCTCACGACGCTGTCGGAGAAGCAGCTGACACGGCTCCGTCGCGACAAGGTGGGGTTCGTGTTCCAGGCCTTCAACCTGGTCCCCACCCTGACCGCGGCGGAGAACATCACGCTCCCGTTGGACATCGCCGGACGCGACGTCGACCGCTCGTGGTTCGACACGGTCGTCGACACCGTCGGCCTCCGCGATCGTCTCGGCCACCGGCCGAGCGAGCTCTCCGGCGGGCAGCAGCAACGGGTCGCCGGCGCGCGAGCGCTCGTCAGCCGTCCGGAGATCGTGTACGCGGATGAGCCGACCGGGAACCTCGATTCCCGATCAGGACGCGAGCTGCTCGAGTTCCTTGGGAGCGCCGTCCGGGACCACGGTCAGACGATCGTGATGGTCACGCACGACGCCGTCGCCGCGAGCTACGCCGATCGGATCGTCTTCCTCGCCGACGGTCGTGTGGTCGACGAGATGCTCCAGCCGACCACGGACCGCGTGCTCGACCGGTTGAAGTCGCTGGAGACCTGAGTGCTCCGCGCCGCGATCCGGAGCGTGCTCGCGCACAAGGTCCGTCTCCTGCTGACCGCGGTATCGGTGGTCCTCGGCGTCGGCTTCATGGCCGGCACCTACGTGCTCACCGACACGATGACGAGCGCGTTCAACTCGCTGATCGAGAGCGGGACCGGCGACGTCGACGTCATCGTCCGGAGCGAGAACGCGTTCCAGGCCCCGACGAACGGAGGCGCCGAGGAGCGCGAGCCGATGCCCGAGTCCGTCGTCGCCGATATCGCCGAGATCGACGGGGTCGCCCAGGCCACCGGCGACGTCCTCGGGTACGCCCAGATCGTCGACCCCGCCACCGGTGAGGCGATCGGCACGCTCGGACCTCCGACGATCGGCTCCTCCTGGAACCCGTTGAGCGGATTCCAGATCCGTCAGGGCCGCGAGCCCGATGGCGCGGACGAGGTCGTGATCGACGTGACGACGTCGGAGACGAGGGACATCGCCGTCGGCGACACCGTGCAGATCCTGTTCGAGGGCCCGCCCGGCGAGTTCGAGGTCGTCGGGACGGCGGGCTACGGCGAGGGCGACAGCCTGCTCGGCGCGACGCTCGCGGTGTTCGATCTCGAGACCGCCCAGCAGGTGATGGATCGGGAAGGGCAGGTCGACACGGTCTCGGTCGTCGCCGGCGAGGGGACCTCGACGCTCGATCTCCAACGCGCGGTGGCCGAGGTGATCCCCGAGGGGACGGAGGTGGTGACCGCGGGCGCCGTCGCGTCCGAGGCGAGGCAGAACGTCGATGAGGGGCTCGGGTTCTTCCGGACGGCGTTGCTCGTGTTCGCGGGCGTCGCGCTCTTCGTCGGGGCGTTCATCATCTTCAACACGTTCGCGATCATCGTGGCGCAGCGCACGCGCGAGCTCGCGCTCCTCCGGGCCCTCGGAGCCAGTCGCCGACAGGTCCTCTCGAGCGTGATCCTCGAGGCGCTGGTCGTCGGCGTCGTCGCGAGCGCGGTGGGGGTCCTGGCCGGCATCGCGATCGCGATCGGGCTGAAGGGTCTGCTGTCGGCGACGGGGTTCTCGCTGCCGACGGCCGGGACGGTGATCCAGCTGCGCACGATCGTCGTGTCGATCGTCGTCGGCACGCTGGTCACGCTCGTCGCGGCGATCCTGCCGGCCAGGCGGGCCGCGCGCGTGGCGCCGGTGGAGGCGATGCGCGCCGCGCAGGACACCGGCGGGCGGTCGCTCCGGTTCCGGTTGATCACCGGCTCGATCGTCCTGACGTCGGGCGTCGTGCCGCTGCTGTACGGCCTGTTCGGGGCGCCGGACAACGCGATCCAGCTCGTCGGACTGGGTGTCGGCCTCACCTTCATCGGGGTCGCGATGCTGACGCCGCTCGTCTCGCGGCCGGTCGCGGGGGCGCTCGGCGCTCCGATCCGCGCGACCGGCGTCCCGGCACGGCTCGGACGCGAGAACGCGATGCGGAACCCGCGCCGGACCGCGGCCACGGCGTCGGCGTTGATGATTGGGCTCGGGCTCGTCGTGTTCGTGGCGGTCTTCGGTGCGTCGGCGAAGGCCTCGGTGACCGAGACGCTCGAACGCACGTTGAAGGCCGACTTCATCCTCACGTCGGCGACGTTCTCCGGCTTCAGCACCGCTGCGGCGGACGACCTCCGAGGGATCCGCGGCGTCGCGGCCGTCGCGCCCATCCGGCAGGGGCCGTTCCGCGTCGACGGACGGGATGCATTCGTGAGCGCGCTCGATCCCGTGACGTTCGACGCCGTCGCCGACGCGGACGTCGTCGACGGATCGATCGCGGAGCTCGCCGGCGAGGACACGATCGCGCTGGTCGAGGAGGCGGCGACGGACCTCGGCGTGGCGATCGGCGACGACGTGGAGGTCGAGTTCGCGGCCACCGGCCAGCAGCGCCTGCGTGTCGTCGCGATCTACGCCGAGCAGGGCGTCCTCGACGACCACGCCACGTCGATCGCCACGTACGAAGCGAACGCCACCCAGCAGCTCGACACGATGGTCCTGGTGAAGGCGGAGGACGGCGTGGACGTGTCGTCGCTCCAGCGGGAGATGGGATCGGTCCTCGAGGCGTACCCGAACGTCGAGGTGCAGGATCAGACGGCGTTCCGCGAGAAGTACGCGACCTTCTTGAATCAGGTGCTGAACCTGTTGACGGCGTTGCTGCTGATGGCGGTGATCATCGCGGTGTTCGGGATCGTGAACACGCTCAGCCTGTCGGTCTACGAGCGGACCCGCGAGCTCGGGTTGCTGAGGGCGGTCGGGTTGGGGCGCCGGCAGACACGGGCCATGGTGCGGTGGGAGGCCGTCATCATCGCCGCGATGGGCGCGCTGTTCGGTGTCGTGATCGGCATCGCGTTCGGCTGGGCGAT
>DASPIF010000136.1:0-3705 GCA_035629255.1 Actinomycetota bacterium
TCTGCGATGCGGATCGAGGCGGTCTCGGCCGACGAGGCGCAGCGGCTCGACCTCAGTCCCGGCGAGGACGTCGTCGTGATCGATCGCGTGCGCACGGCCGATGACCGACCCGTGGTGCTGTCCCGGGACGTCCTACCCCTCCGTCTCCTCCGCGGCGACGACTCGGTCCTCGCCTCGCTCGAGCGCGGGTCGATCTACGAGGTGCTCGAGCGCGAGCTCGGGATCGTGATCCATCACGGCCTGGCGTCGTTCCAGCCGACACGGGCCGACGGCGTGATCGCCACGCAGCTGCGCGTCCCGCGGGGCACGCTGTTGCTCTACATCCAACAGGTGGATCTCGATGAGTCCGGACGCCCGGTGCTCTCGGCGCACGAGCATCACCTGGCCGACGCGTTCGAGTTCTCGGTGGTCCGGCGCGGACCCGGAAGGAGGTTCACGTGACGACGAACGTGGGCAAGGCGATGCGGCTCAAGCGCGTGATCGATGCCGCTGGGGTCTCGATCATCTGCGCGCTCGATCACGGCATGACGTCACCGACGTTCTTGGAACCGCTCGCCGACATCGCGACACGTGCCACGGAGACGATCGCGGGCGGCGCGAACGTGATCATGATGAGCAAGGGCATGATCCGTGTCGCCGAGCCGGCGTTCTCGCCGACGACGTCGCTCGCGCTGTTGCTCTCGGCGAGCGCGTCGCCGGACGGCGAGCGGCCCGAGATCGTTCAGATCGCCGAGGTCGAAGAGGCATTGGTCCTCGGCGCCGATGCGGTCGTGCTGTTCACCGCGCTCGGCGGCGACACGGAGTCCGGGATGATCGACATCCTCGCGAACGTCGGACGCGAGTGCGCCGCGCTCGGGATGCCGTTCATCGCCGAGGCCGAGTTCCCGACGACGTACGCCACGGTCGAGGAGCTCAAACAGCAGTACGGGTTCGAGTACCTCCGTCGCAACGTGCGCCTGTGCGCCGAGCTCGGGGCCGACATCGTCAAGACGAACTGGCCCGGCGACCCCGACGCCTTCGCCAAGCTGGTCGAGGCCGCGAACGGCATCCCCGTCGTGCTCGCGGGAGGGTCGCGGCTCGAGGACCAGGAGCTCCTGTGGCGGATGCAGGTCGCGGTCGAGGCGGGCGCCATCGGTTGCTCGGTCGGGCGCAACATCTTCATGCACCACTCGCCCGAGGCGATCACCCGCGCGCTCGCCCGCGTGATCCGCGAGCGATGGAGCGCCGACAAGGCGGCCGACGCGCTCGCCGACGAGACGGGGGATCGCTCGTGAGGCTCGTGGCTCGGATCGGGCGGTGGTCGTCGCGATGAGGGCCGCGTTCATGACCGCCGTCGACGAGATCGAGGTCCGCGAGACCGAGCAGCCCAAGCTCGACCCTGCCGGTGCGATCCTCAGGGTCGAGGCATGCGGGATCTGCGGGACGGACGCCCGGACCTTCTTCAACGGCGATCCGCGCGCCACGCCACCTTGGGTCCTCGGTCACGAGCCGGTGGGCGTGCTGGAGGAGGTCGGCCCCGACGCGGTGCTCCCGCCCGGCGTGGCGAAGGGCGACCGCGTGTTCCTCGGATCCATCCTCACGTGCGGCGACTGCCGCTGGTGCGTCGAGGGGTTCCAGAACCTCTGCCAGCACCACCTCCTGTACGGGTTCGACCCGTTCCCGGGCGCGTACGCCGAGTGGGCGGCCGTGCCGCCGATCGGGACGAAGAACCTGATCAAGCTGCCCGAGGAGCTGTCATCGGACCTCGCGACCGTCGCGGACCCGTTCGCCTGCGCCCTGAACGGCGTGGAGATGCTCGACGTCCGGCTCGGCGACACGGTCGTGATCCTCGGCACCGGTCCGATCGGGTGCTGGCAGGCCGTGATGTGCCGCGACCGGGGGGCGAGCAAGGTCTTCATGACCGACGTGAAGCAGGACCGGCTCGACGTCGCGATGGGCGTCGTCGGCAGCTTCGTCGACGACGCGTGGCTCACCACGGAGAACGACGATGCCGTCGAGCGGGTCATGTCGGTGACGGGAGGAGACGGCGCGGAGCGCGTGAGCGTCGCTGCGCCGTCGAAGCAGGCGCAGCAAGCCGCGCTCGAGATGGCGGCCAAGCGCGCGCGGGTCGTGTACTTCGCGGGTCTCCCCAAGCACGATCCGGTGAGCCCGCTCGACATGAACCAGCTGCACTACAAGGAGCTGGCGATCCTGGGGGCGTACGGCGCGACGCATCGCCAGTACCGGATCACGATGGAGTACCTCCGCCGGCGCCAGGACGACCTCGCGCCGGTCGTCACCCACCGGTTCCCGCTCGATCGCATCGAGGAGGCGTTCGGAACGATCCGCGACGGTACGGGCCTCAAGATGGTGATCGTCCCGTGACCTCGGCCTCGACGGGCCCGTACGTCATCGGCTGCGACGTCGGCTCCCAGGGCACGAACGTCGCCCTGTACTCCGCGGACGGGACGTTGTGCGCGTCCTCCTACCAGCCCTACGACCTCGCCTTCCCGAACCCGGGTTGGGCCGAGCAGGACCCCGAGTTGTGGGTCTCGGCGACCGAGCGGGGCATCTCGTCGCTGCTCGGCGAGATCCCGGCGGGCGCATCCGCCGTGAAGGGTCTCTCGTTCGGCTCGCAGCTCGATGGCATGGTCGTCTGCGACGGCGCCGGTCGAGCCCTACGACCGGCACTGATCTGGATGGATCGGCGCGCCGAGGCGCAGGCTGCGGCGCTCGCCGAACGGATGGCACCCGAGGACTTCTACCGACGCGTGGGCGCGAATCTGGATTCGTCGCACGCGGTCTTCAAGGCCATGTGGGTGCGCGACGAGGAGCCGGAGGTCTTCGCTCAGGCGAAGCACGTGATGCCCCCGGGGTCGTACGTGCTGTGGCGGACGACGGGCGTGCTCGCCGTCGACTACTCGAACGCGTCGTCGCTCGCGCTCCTCGATCCGCGCTCGCGCACCTGGTCCGATGAGGTCCTCGAGGCGACGGGGATCGACCGGGCGATGCTGCCCGAGCTCGGTGCCGGCACGCAGGCGGTCGGCCCGATCTCGGCCGCGTTCGCCGAGGCGACGGGCCTCGCACCGTCGACCCTCGTCGCGATGGGATGCGGGGATGAGATGGCGGCGACGCTCGGCGCGGGCGTGTTCGCGGCGGGCGAGGTCTGCGACGTCGGGTCCCAGGGCACGAACGTCGCCGTGTACTCCGCGGACGGGACGTTGTGCGCATCGTCCTACCAGCCCTACGACCTCGCCTTCCCGAACCCGGGTTGGGCCGAGCAGGACCCCGAGCTGTGGATCTCAGCGACCGAGCGAGGCATCTCGTCGGTGCTCGACGAGGTCGAAGCTGGTGCATCCGCGGTGCAAGGTCTCTCATTCGGCTCGCAGCTCGATGGCATGGTCGTCTGCGACGGCGCGGGTCGAGCCCTGCGACCGGCGTTGATCTGGATGGATCGGCGCGCCGAGGCGCAGGCTGCGGCGCTCGCCGAACGGATGGCACCCGAGGACTTCTACCGACGCGTGGGCGCGAATCTCGATTCGTCGCACGCGGTCTTCAAGGCCATGTGGGTGCGCGACGAGGAGCCGGAGGTCTTCGCTCAGGCGAAGCACGTGATGCCCCCGGGGTCGTACGTGCTGTGGCGGACGACGGGCGTGCTCGGCGTCGACTACTCGAACGCGTCGTCGCTCGCGCTCCTCGATCCGCGCTCGCGCACCTGGTCCGATG
>DASPIF010000137.1:0-4591 GCA_035629255.1 Actinomycetota bacterium
CGACGGTCGGCAGGATCATCGGCACGGTGGTCCCCACCGTGTCGAGCGCGGAGGTGCCCAGCAACCGGATCCCGGGCTTCATGAGCACCTGGCCGCCCATGGAGAACGCCCCGGAGAGGATCCCCGCGACGAACGCGAGCACCAGCGTCAGCGCGTCGCGAACCAGCCACGGCAGCTCCGTCATCCACGGGTTCGTCCCGTTCCGCTCACGCGCCCACCTGCCGCCACCGCTCGAAGCGACGCTCGGCCGAGCGCAGCGCGACGGCGAGGACGATGCCGGTCCCCGCGAACAGCAGCGCGGGGACGAGCGCCTTCGACAGGTCGAGCCGCCCCGAGTACCCGAAGATCAATGCGCCGAGGCCCGACAGGGCCGTGTCGATCTCAGCGACGACGACGCCGACCAGCGCGCGACCGATCGCGAGGCGGATACCGGCGACGATGAACGCGAGGGCAGCGGGCAGCTGGACCTCGAACAGCATCCGCGCCCGAGACGATCCGAAGGCGCGTGCCGCCTCGATGAACCGCGGGTCGACGCTCTTGACCCCGGCGATCGTCTGCAGCAGCACCGTCGTGAGGACGAGCGTGAAGACGATCGTGCCCTTGCCGACGAGGCCGAAGCCCAGGATGAGGATGAAGATCGGGATGAGCGCCGGGAACGGCGTCGAATAGAACGCGAAGACGTACGGGGACAGCATCGTATCGAGCGGGCGGAACGCCCCGATCGCGAGACCGAGCGCGACCCCGATGACGACGCCGGGGATCGTCCCGAGGATCAGCACCTGGAACGACTCCCATGCCGCGGCCTGGAGCTCCCCGTCCTGGACCATCTCGAGGAACGCGCCGACGGTGCTCGGCAGCGTCGGCAGCGGGATCGCCCCGCCGTAGATGAACGCGACGAAGACGTGCCACAGACCCACCAGCACGACCAAGGCGGCAAGCACGACGATCCCGCGTCGCTGACGCGACTCGGTCCACGCGGGACGCGACGGGGTCATCATGATGTCGAGGGGCTCCAGCGACGGACGCGGCGCTCGAGCAGTCCGAGCGACATCGAGAACGCCAGGCTGATCGCGGTGAACGTGAGGACGACCACCAGCATGCCGTCCATCTCGAAGCGGTAGCCGTAGCGAAGGATCAGGTAGCCGAGCCCGTCCGGACTCGTATACAGCTCGGCGACGGCCGTGCCGATCATGCCGCGCGCCGCGCCGAGTCGGAGACCGACGACGAGGTACGGCAAGGTCGACGGCAGGATCACGTCGCGCCACAGGCGAGCCTCGCCGACGCGGAACGAACGAGCGACCTCGACGAGGGTCCCGTCGACGGACTTCGCCCCTTGGTTCGCGTTGATCATGATCGGGAAGATCGCCAAGAGGACGACGATCACGACCTTCGAGGAGAGCTGGAAGCCCAACACGGCGGTCAGGATCGGGATGATCGCCGGGGCGGGGGACGCATAGAGCGCGTTCAGGAACGGCGTGAGCGCGGTGTCGAGGAGCTTGGACCGGGCGAGCGCGAGACCGAGTGGGATCCCGATCACGATCGAGATCGCGTAGCCGATCGCGAACAGCTTCGCCGTCGAGGCGAGCGCCGGAAGGTACTCCGGCGACGACAGGACGGTCGGGATCTTGCGCGCTACCTCCGACGGAGGCGCCGAGAAGACCGGATCGACGCGGCCTCCGCCGAACGCCCACTCCCACGCGAGGAGGACGACGATCAGCCCGAGCGCCCGGAGCGTCCATCGGTTCGAGACGATCGCGCGCAGGACGCCGCGCCGCGAGGCCGCCGCGGTCGGCGCGCGGTCCGTCGCGGTGTCCGTCGTCGTGCTCATCCGTTCATCCTGTCGTCGGGACGGGTTGGTGCGAACGGGGTGCCGGGATCGCCGGCACCCCGTTCGACGTCGTGCGGTGCTACGCCGCCTCCGCGTCGAGGCTCTCCTCCGCCTCGGCGCACACGGAGGTGTCGAGGAAATCCTCGGCAGGGAACGACGCTTCCAGGTTGCCGAGCTCGACCTGCAGGTCGATCAGGTACTGGTACGACTCGACCGGGATCATCGTGTCGCACGAGGTCGGGAACCGGTTGCCGAACGTGGTGAGCGCCTCCTCGATGACGGCCTCGGGCTGCTCGCTGATCTCGGCCATCACGGTGACGGCTTCGTCATGGTTCGCCTCGTCGGCCAGCCACCGACCCGTCCGCAGCAGCGCCCGCGTGAAGCGGACCCAGATCTCCCGCTTCTCCTCGAAGACGTCCCGCGCGGTCGCGAACGTCGTGTAGTGGAAGAGCGGCACCTCTTCCCAGGTGTTCGCCAGGACCGTGAGATCCGAGCCGAGCTCCTGCTGCGCGAAGATCCGCTCGTCGATGTGCATCGAGGTCGCGTCGATCGCGCCCTGCGCGAACTGGGCGACGAACGTCTCGGGCTCGCCGACGATCAGCTCGACGTCGGTGTTGATGTCCAGGCCGCACGTGGCCATGTACTGCTCCGTGATGGCGTGGACCAGACCGCCGGGGCCGTCGGTCGCGACCCGCTTGCCCGCGAGGTCTTCGCACGACTGCACGTCCGACGTCGCGACGACCTGGAAGTCGACGTACGCGCCGCTGGCCGCGAACCCGACGGCGTCCGAGCCCTGGCCGAACGCGAGGATCGGGGAGACGCTGCCCGACAGGCCCACGTCGAGCTCGCCGGCCGCCATCGCGCGGAACGCCGCGGCGCCCGACTCGAAGTCGATCAATTCGAGGTCGATGCACTCCTGTTCCATGTATCCCAGCTCGACCGCGAGCGGCGTGACCATCTGGATGAAGTCCGGCGGGAAGCCCGGGTGTCCCGACACGATCGGGTCCAACTGCTCGCACTCGGCCGACCCCGTCGCCCCGGTCGTGCCCCCGGTCGTGTCCCCGGTCGTGCCCCCGGTCGTGCCCCCAGTCGTCGTTCCCCCGTCGTCGCCGCCGCAAGCGGCGAGGACCAGCACGAGAACGACCGTGAGGCCGATGATCCGTACTCGCGGCATGCTTCCCCCTTTCGTGGAAGATCCCGTCCGGCCAACCGTGGCCGGCGGCGGATGGTAGGAGGTCGCCCGAGGCAGCCGCAAGGCACGCTCGTTCGGTTCGAGGGCGAATGGTTCGATATCGAAACGTCGGCCCTTGACCGCGACCGAGACCGCGGTGTTCGATGCCCGGCCATGTCCGACGACGCACCCCCCGTCACCGACCCGACCGGGATCATGACCGGAGGCGGCCTGGGGCGTGCGCTCGGCCGGGTCCCGCGGAGCGCCCGTTGGATCCTCCCGGCGGTGGCCGCGGCGTTCGCGGGGACCGAGACCTCGGCGATCGGTCAGCGCGAGCGGGCGCTCCTCATCCTGCGTGTGGCCTCGATCGAGCGCTCGCCGTACTTGCGGACCCAGATCGAAGGCGTGGCCGGTGACTTGGGGTTGACCGAGGACGAGATCACGCTCGTGGAATCCGACGAGTGGGAGACCGCCGCGTTCGACGATCGCGAACGAGCGGCGATCCTGTGGGGCGACCGCGTGGCGCGACGGCTCGCCCGTCGCGACCGCGTGGCGTACGAGGGGGTCCGCGCGGTCTTCGACGAGGACGCGTTCGTCGAGCTCACGATGATCGCGTCCCTCGCCGCGATGCACGTTCGGATCGCGAACGCGCTCCGGATCGTCCCCGAACCGCCCACGGAGCTCGCTCCCCGAGCGCGTCCGATATCCGACGACATGTTCCGAGCATGGAACGCGTCGATGTTCGACGACCACGCGCACAAGGAGGTCGCGTCATGAGCTCGGTCCCGCCTCGCGTCCCCACGATCGACGACGCCGAGGCTCCCGCGGAGGTCGGGAGGATCTTCGACGGGGCCCGCGAGCTGCTCGCGTTCGTCTCGAACTTCGCGAGAACCGCGGCGCGGGCGCCGGCGCTCGCACGCTGGGTGATCCCGATGATCGCCGCGATCCAGCGAGGCGGTCCCGATGCCGCGCTCGATCCGAGGATCAAGGAGCTTGCGATCCTCAAGACGTCCACGTTGAACCGATGCTTCTTCTGAACGCAGCACAACATCCGACTCGGTCGAGTCGCACGGTTGACGGACGAAGAGATCGACGCGGTCTCGGGGGACGGGTGGGAGGAGAGCGGGCTGTTCGACGAGCGTGATCTCGCGGCGATCGGGTGGGCCGACCGTGTGACGAGGAACGAGGCGCACGCCGACCCCGACGCGGAGGCGCGAGCGCGCGCCATCTTCAGCGAGGCCGAGTTCGTCGAGCTCACGCTCGCCGCGTCCCTGTTCAACTTCCTCAACCGATTCAACGACACGATGTGGCTCGAGCTCGACGACGGTGCCCCCTCGGGAGCGAACCTCCACATCCATCGCGAGACGTTCGAGCGCTACGCCGCGGCGATGTATCCGAGCGACGGGGTGGGCTGAGCGATGCTCCAACACGTGCGGATCGTGGAGCTCGGACAGGTCATCGCCGGGACGTTCGGCGGGATGATCCTGTCGGACCTCGGCGCCCAGGTGATCAAGGTGGAACCGCCGTCCGGCGACGCGGGCCGCCGCTCCGCGATCTACGGGATCGGGGACGACAGCGCGATCCACCTCACG
>DASPIF010000138.1:0-5230 GCA_035629255.1 Actinomycetota bacterium
GCAGCCCGGTGGGCCGCGGCCGACGCACCTAGGGTCCGGATACTCGGACGGATCGTTCGGGTTCGAATGGTCGTTCAAACATCGGGTGAGTCTGCCAGACGTCACGCTCCGTGGTCAAGTGCGCGAAGGGACCGATGGTCACGGGACGATCTTCGAGATCGGCATCTCGAGGATGTCGGTGGCGCCCCGCTCCTTGAGCATCGGGATCAAGCGGTTCACGCCCGACTTCTCCACGACGGTCTCGATCGCGAACCCGCCCTCTTGGAGCTTCGACACGGTCGGAGACTTCATCGACGGGACGACCTCGAGGACGCCGGCCAGATCGGCCTCCGCGACGTTGAGCTTGATCAGGACGCGACCCTCGGCGCGGAGGGCGCCGAGCAGGAGCGTCACGACGTCGTCCATCGCGCGACGCTTCGCGGGGTCGGCCGCGGCCTCGCGGTTGGCGACGAGGACGGGTTCGCTCGTCATCAGCGTCTCGATGATCTTCATGCCGTGCGCCCGGAGGGTGCTGCCGGTCTCGGTGATGTCCACGATGGCGTCGACGATCTCCGGCACCTTGGCCTCGGTCGCCCCGAACGACCAGACGACGTGGACGTCGATGCCGAGGTGGTCGAAGTAGCGCTTCGTCAGACGCTCGAACTCCGTCGAGATCCGTGACCCGGGCGGCATCTCCCGCGCCGCGTTCGCGACGTGATCGGCGGGGACGGCGAGGACGACCTTGGTGCCGTGACCCGTCCCGCTCTTCGCGTACGACAGCGGGGTCAGGACCTCCACGTCAGCCTCGGTCTCGGCGATCCAGTCCTGGCCGGTGATCCCGAGATCGAACAGCCCGTCCTGCAGGTACACGGGGATCTCCTGCGGACGGAGCAACGAGACGCGCTCGATCCGATCGTCGTCGATCGAACCGTGGTAATCGCGGTCCGAGCCGCGGCGGACCCGGAGGTCGGCGTCCTCGAACAGTCGAAGCGTCTGCTGCTCGAGGGAGCCCTTCGGTAGGACGAGTCGAAGCATCAACTCACGCTCCTGAAGAAGCACGACCGCTCGCCGGTGTGGCACGCCGCGCCGACCTGGTGCACGCGAACGAGGAGCGTGTCCCCGTCGCAGTCCGCGCGGAGCTCCTCGACGTGCTGGACGTGGCCGCTCGTCGCTCCCTTGCGCCAGAGCTCCTGCCGCGAGCGGCTCCAGAACACCGTCCGACGCTCCTCGAGCGTCGCCTCGAGCGACTCGCGGTTCATCCAAGCCACCATCAGGACGTCGCCGTCGTCGGCGTCCTGGACGACCACCGGGATCAAGCCGTGGTCGTCGAAGCGGAGTCCGTCGAGCTGTGCGCGCTGCATCACGCGACCTCCCGGACCGGGATGCCGTGCTCGGCGATCGTGCGCTTCACGTCGGCGATCGTGAGCTCCTCGAAGTGGAACCGGCTCGCCGCCAGCACCGCGTCGGCGCGACCCTGCGTGAGGGCCTCGACGAAGTGGCCCGCCTCGCCGGCGCCACCGCTCGCGACGAGCGGGACGGTGGTCGCGTCGGACACGGCCGCGAGGAGCTCGAGGTCGTACCCCTCGCCGGTCCCGTCGCGGTCCATCGAGGTGAGGAGCACCTCGCCGGCGCCGTGTTCCGCCGTCGCGTCCGTCGCCCATGCGACGGCGTCGAGCCCCGTCGCGGTGCGTCCCGCATCGACGTAGACCTCCCATCCGTCGGAGCCGTCCGTCCGTCGCTTCGCGTCGATCGCGATCACGACGCACTGTGCGCCGAAACGATCGGCGGCGTCCGCGATCAGGGACGGATCGCGGACGGCCGCGCTGTTCACCGCCACCTTGTCCGCGCCCGCGCGGAGCAGATCGTCGACGTGCTCGACGGTCCGAACGCCGCCGCCGACGGTCAGCGGGATGAAGACGCGTCCGGCGGTCCGCGCGATCACGTCGAGCGTCGCACCCCGATCCTCGACGGTCGCGGTGATGTCGAGGAAGACGATCTCGTCTGCTCCCTCGGCGTCGTAGCGCGCGGCGAGCTCGACGGGATCGCCGGCGTCGCGAAGGTCGACGAACCGCGTGCCCTTCACGACGCGGCCGCCGTCGACGTCCAGGCACGGGATCACGCGCTTGGCCAGCGTCATCCGCGCACCACCTCGGGCATCCGGAGCGTGCCGGCGTACAACGCCTTGCCGACGACGGCGGCCTCGACACCGAGGTCGCGGAGCATCCAGACGTCGTCGGCGGTCCGCACGCCACCGCTCGCGACGACCGGACGGTCAGTGAGCGCGAGGACGCGCTCGCACAGCTCGACGTCGGGCCCGTCCATCGTCCCGTCGCGCGCGATCGAGGTCACGAGGAACCGCGGAGCGCCGGCGTGGTCGAGCGCTGGGATCGCGGCGGCGAGCGGCGGCCCCTCGCTCCGCCATCCGTGCGTCATCACCCGGTCGTCCCGGACATCGACGGCGACCACGATCGCATCGCCGAAGTCGGCGACCGCCTCGGCGACGAACCCGGGCTCATCTGCCGCGGCGGTGCCCAAGATCACGCGGGCGACGCCGTCCTCGAGCGCCTCCTCGATCGCGCCTGTCGAGCGGATCCCGCCGCCGAGCTGCACCGGCACGGCGACGCTCCTCGTGATCGCCTTCACGATCTCGC
The DNA here is from genome assembly GCA_035629255.1 of Actinomycetota bacterium. Classification (GTDB taxonomy): domain Bacteria; phylum Actinomycetota; class UBA4738; order UBA4738; family HRBIN12; genus CALGFI01. The sequence continues at coordinate 2,631 of DASPIF010000138.1, forward strand.
GGTTGGAGCCCTCGCCGGCCGCGGCGTCGAGATCGACGACGTGGAGACGGCGCGCGCCCTCGGACTCGAAGCGACGGGCGACCTCGACGGGATCCTCGTCGTACGTGGTCACGGCATCGAAGTCGCCGCGGAACAAGCGCACGCACCGTCCGCCCCGGAGGTCGATCGCGGGGATCACGATCATCGCTCGGCGTCCTCGACGAACGCGCGGTACAGCGCGAGACCTGCGCCACCGGACTTCTCCGGGTGGAACTGAGTGGCGAAGACGTTCTCGTGGGCAACGACGGCGGAGACGATCTGTTCGGCGTACCGCAACGCGGACGCCGTCCGGTTCGAGAACGGCGCATAGTAGGAATGCGCGAAATAGACCCAATCGGTGTGTCGGGTGGCGTACGGATGCAACGGCCGCCCGGGGAGCCACGAGACCTCGTTCCATCCCATGTGCGGCACGGTCGCGTCCACGGGGAAGCGTCGGAGGGAGCCCGCGAACACGCCGAGACCGGGGACGTGGGGTGCCTCCTCGCTGCCCTCGAACAGCACCTGCATCCCGACGCAGACGCCGAACAGGGGTCGACCGGACGCGATGAAGTCCTTGATCGTCGCATCGAGCGATCGTTCGCGGAGCGCGCGCATGCAGGCGCCGAAGTGGCCGACGCCGGGAACGACGAGCCCGCTCGAGCGCATCACGTCGTCGTGATCGCCGGTGACGTCGACGTCGGCGCCGACGTGACGGAGCGCGTGCTCCACGCTCCTGAGGTTCCCGCTGCCGTAGTCGAGGACGGCGATCGTCACAGGGTGCCCTTCGTGCTCGGGACGTCGGTGCCGACGATCCGGACGGCGTCCTGGAGGCACTTCGCGAGCGCCTTGAACTCCGCCTCGACGATGTGGTGCGGCGACCGCCCGGCGCGAAGACGGACGTGCAGCGCCATCTCGGCGGAGGTCGCGAACGCGCGGACGAAGTCCTCGGTGAGCCCGGTGTCGTACGAGCCGATCGTCTCGGCCGGGACGTCGACCTCGTGCACGACGAACGGACGGCCCGACAGGTCGAGCGCGACCTCGACCGCCGCCTCGTCGAGCGGCACCGTGATCGAGGCGAACCGGCGGATCCCGCGCTTGTCCCCGAGCGCCTCGCGAAGCGCCTGCCCGAGCGCGAGCCCGACGTCCTCGACCGTGTGGTGGCCGTCGACCTCCAGGTCCCCGGTCGCCCGCACCGTCAGGTCGAACCCGGCGTGCGTACCGAGCTGCTGCAGCATGTGGTCGAAGAACGGCAGCCCCGTCTCGGCCGCGCTCGAGCCCCACCCGTCGACCGCGAGCTCGACCTTCACGCTCGTCTCCTTCGTGGCGCGTTCGACCGTCGCGGATCTGGTCACGTCAGGACCTCCTCGAGCGCGGAAAGGAAGCGGTCGACCTCCTCGGGCGTACCGGCGGTCACCCGGAGGCATCCCGGAACGATCGCGCTGAAGTCTCGGATCAGCACGCCGCGGTCGAGCAGCGCCCGCCACACGTCCGCGGCCGGCCTCGCCGGCCGGAACAGGACGAAGTTCGCGTGGGAGGGGAAGACCTCGGCGCCCATCGGGGGGAGCGTCTCGAGGATCCGGTCGCGCTGCTTGCGGATCGCCGCCAGGATCTGCTCGGCCTCGCCGCGGTGATCGAGCGCCACCAGCCCCGCCGTCTGCGAGAGCGCGCTCAGGTGGTAGGGGAGCCGGACGCGCCGGAGATCCTCGACCACCTCCGGCGACGTGAGGCAGTACCCGATCCGAGCGCCGGCCATCGCGAACGCCTTGGAGAAGGTCCGGACGACGACGAGGTTGGGGAACCGCGTCAGGAGCGCGACCGCGCTGTCGCCGCCGAACTCGACGTACGCCTCGTCGACGACGACGAGGGCCGACCCGCGCGAGGCGATCTCGACGATCGCACCCGTCGGCTGCGTGTTCCCGGTCGGGTTGTTCGGCGAGCAGACGAACACCACGTCCGGGCGCGAGGCGAACGCGGCGTCGACGTCGCCCGTGCCGATCGTCCACGGCTCGTCGAGGCGCTGCGTGACGACCTCGCTCTGCGTGACCCATGTCAGCCGCGAGTGGAGCGCGTAGGTGGGTTCGAACACCGCGACGCGCCGGCCGGCGCCGGCGTAGGCCTGGAGGATCTGGACGAGGACCTCGTTCGAGCCGTTCGCGACCCAGGTGCCATCGAGCGCGTGGTCCTGGAGCTCGGCGAGGCGCGCGCGCAACGTCTCGGCCTCGCGCTCGGGGTAGCGGTTGAGCGACAGCGCGGAGATCGCCGCGCCGAGCTGCTCCCGGAACGCCTCGGGAAGGGGGTACGGGCACTCGTTCGTGTTGAGGCGCGCCGGGACGTCGAGCTGCGGTGCCTCGTACGGCGCGACCTCGCGGAGCCCGGGGCGGGGCAGGGCGGCGTTCATCGGCCGTCCTCCGCGCGGGCCTCGACGGTGCGGGCGTGGCCGATCAGACCCTCGCTCCTCGCGATCGTGGAGACGCCGGGAGCGAGCCGGCCGACGGCCTCGGGCGAGAGCTCGACCACGGACATCACCTTCACGAAGTTCGACGCGCGGAGGCCGCTCGCGAAGCGGGCGGTGCCGGCGGTCG
>DASPIF010000139.1:0-6291 GCA_035629255.1 Actinomycetota bacterium
CGTCGGGGCCGGCCCGTCGAGCTGGATCCGGTGGAACGGCAGGACGGGCGGTTCCTCCAGCGCCGCGTCCACGAGCAGCATCAGCGTCGCGTCCCACGGACCCTCGCCGGTCTGGCGTCGCATCTCGTCGCGATAGCGCAAGGCGGTGGTGTAGCGGTGGTGGCCGTCCGCGATCATCAGGTGGTGTCGTCCCAGGACGCGCGCGAGACGGTCCTCGGCGGGTCGGAACCACGTCCGGTGCTCGACACCGTCGTCGTCGACCACGGAGACGTCCGCTTCGCTCGCGGTCGCCTCGTCGAGCCAGGAGGCGACGGCCTCGTCCGGGCCGAGGTACACGCTCTCGATGCACGACAGATCGACGCGCAGCTCGCGGAGGAGGCGGAGGCGATCCTCGACGGGCGCCTCCATCGTGCGCTCGTGCGGCAGGATCGCGCCGCCCCAGTCCTCGAGTCCGACCGCGGCGACGACGCCACGGAGGCGGCGCGGGACGCCGTGCAGCCGGAAACGCATCTCGTACGCGGCGAAGATCGGTTCGCGCGTCGCGACGAGGACGCCGTCGGCGCGCCAGCCGGCGAGCAGGGAGGTCGCCTGCGGATACCGGCGGTCGCCCGCGATCTCCGGATCGTCCCCGAGGTCCAACCGGATGACGTTGTGCTCGCTCATCGCGAGCAGGCGCTCGTGCTCGGCGCGCGAGATCACGTCGTAAGGTGGAGCGGTCACCCGCTCGAGCGATCCGACGCGCGAGGGGTCGAAGCGCAGGCCGACGAACGGGGAGATGCGGGGCACGGGGCATGTATAGCAGGCGTCCTCCGAACGAGACGGAGACCGCGTACGACCTGTTCGCGCGCGGGATGCGGTTCCTCCACGGCGGGCACCCGCATCAGGCGGCGATGTTCCTCGCGCGGGCGAAGCTGCTCGAGCCGGAGAAGGCATCGATCCGTGAGGCCCTCGGTCGGGCGCTGTTCATGGGCGGTCGTGCCGCGCGGGCCCGACGCGAGTTCACGAAGGCCGTGCAGATCGAGCCCGCCAGCGATTACGCCCACTTCGCGCTCGCGCTCGCGTGCGAGCGCACCGGACAGCGGACGCGCGCACGGCGGCACGCCAAGCTCGCGGTCGCGATGCGGCCGGGGAGCGAGGACTATCGGCGCGCGCTCGCCCGGCTCGACGGTTGATGGCCTCCTCGGCACGACGGCGTTGACGCTCGCCGACCGTTACGACGCGTTGCTGTTCGACCTCGACGGCGTCCTGTACCGCGGCGACCAGCGCGTGGTCCACGCGGGCTCGAGCATGGCCGCGCTCCGCGAGCGCGGGGCTCGGCTCGCGTTCCTCACGAACAACTCGTCGCGGACGCCAGCACAGGTGGCACGCAAGCTCGTCGCCATGGGGATCGAGGCTCGCGCCGAGGAGATCGTCACGTCCGCGCTCGCGACGGCCGACCTGCTCGCGGGGCGGAGCGGGACGGCGTACGTGATCGGCGAGGACGGTATCCGGCAGGCGCTCGCCGCGGCCGGCATCCAGATCGCGGACGGCGAACCCGACGCGGTCGATCACGTCGTGGTCGGCGTCGACTTCGCCGTGACCTACGCCAAGCTCGCGACCGCCTGCGAGCTCGTCGAGCGGGGCGCTCGCCTCGTCGCGACCAACCCCGACGGTTCGTTCCCGGTGGCGGGGGCGCTGTGGCCCGGCGCGGGCGCGCTGCTCGCGGTGATCACGACGACCACGGGCGCGGAACCGGAGGTGGTGGGCAAGCCGTTCGCGCCGCTGTTCGTATCGGCCGCGACGCGCGTCGAGGCCGAGCGGCCGCTCGTGATCGGCGACCGGCTCGATACCGACATCGCGGGGGCGGTTCTCTGCGGCTGGGACTCGGTCCTGGTCCTGACGGGCGTCTCGACGCGCGACGACGTCTCCACGTCGCGGGTGCGTCCCACGTTCGTCGTGGACGATCTGGGCGCGCTGATCGCCGACGAGGAGCCGCCTCGCCTCTGACGCTCAGAACGCGTCGGGCCGCCGCGGGATGCCGTACGGCTCGAACCGTCGGTCGCCTCCGCCGCGGTAGAACAGCCACGCGACGACCGCTCCGAACACGAACCCGCCCACGTGCGCCCAGTACGCGACGCCCCCACCGCCGTCGATGTCGCCGCCGCCGCCGCTGAACACCTGGAGCGCGAACCACAGACCGAGGAGGATCCACGCCGGGACTTCGACCGCCGTGATGAAGAAGAAGATCACCAGCGTCGTCACGCGCGCATGCGGATACATCACGGCGTACGCGCCGAGGATCGCGCCGATCGCGCCGGATGCGCCGAGGTTGGGCACCGCGGAGTTCGGGTCGAACGCGATCTGCAGCGCGGCGGCCGCGACCCCGCCCATCACGTAGAAGAGCGGATACACGAGGTAGCCCAGCCGGTCCTCGACGTTGTTCCCGAAGACCCACAGGAACAGCATGTTCCCGGCGATGTGCACGATCCCTCCGTGCAGGAACATCGCGACGAACACCGACAGCAGCCAGCTCTTGTCGGGGCAGCGCTCGCGGGTGAAGTCCTGGATCACCGGCCCGAACCCCGACCCGAAGTCCTCCTCGATCGCGGCCCGCGCCTCGGCTCCGCCTTCCGCGAGGGTCTCCTGATTCGTGACCTCGTAGGGGATCTCGGCGTTGCACAGGAAGAACTCGAACTGCTCCTCCTCCGACCCGAACGATGGCTGCCACAGCGCGAAGATCACGACGTTCGCCACGAGGAGCCCGATCGTGAGGATCGGGGATCGTCGCGTCGGGTTCCGATCGCGGAGCGGGATCATCGGCGACCGGTGGGCTCGACCATCCCGCGAGCGTAGCGGAGCGATCCTCCGTGGGACGTCGGGCTCGCCGCCGGCGTCGGCGCCGGCGTCGGTGGCCGGGCGTATCCTGAGTGCGGATCGCGGTCGGGCTGTCGGCCCCGATCGGGGTCGGCCTCCCTCTCGGTGTCGACCCGCTCGCGATCCGATGCGATGCGCCACCGACCGGCGAAGGAGTCCCGGATGCTGGAAGCGATGCGGAAGATGATGGAGGCGACCCTCGGCGTGATGTCGCCGTCGAAGGCGCAGGCGCTCGCCCGGTCGATGATGAAGGGCGAGGGCAAGGATCAGGTGTCCAAGGCGGCGCAGGACCTGATCGAGTGGTCGACCCGCAACCGCGAGCGACTCACGGGGCTCGTCCGCGACGAGGTCCGGGCGCAGCTCAAGCAGCTCGGCGTGGCCTCACGCGATGAGGTCGAGGCGCTGCGCAAGCGCGTCCGCGAGCTCGAGAAGGCCGAGGCGTCTCGGGCCAAGCGCGCTCCCGCCCGGACGTCCGGCCGTCGTTCGACGGTGAAGCAGCCCGGCGCGAAGGCCGACGCGACGGCGGCCACCACGAGCTGACGGATCGGTGGTCCGTCGCCGGCTCGATGCCGAGCTCGTCCGCCGAGGGCTCGCGTCGAGCCGGACGGAGGCGCAGCGCGCCGTCCGCCGCGGGCTCGTCCTCGTCCGCGGACGGCAGGCGGACAAGCCGTCGACCCTCGTCGACGACTCGGAGCCGGTGGACGTCGCGGCGCCGCCACGGCGGTTCGTCTCCCGCGGGGGCGAGAAGCTGGACGCCGCGCTCTCGAGGTTCGCGATCGCGGTGCGCGATCGCCGCTGTCTCGACGCTGGCGCCTCGACGGGCGGGTTCACCGACCGGCTGCTCCAGGGCGGCGCGGCCCACGTCGTGGCGCTCGACGTCGGCTACGGACAGCTCGCGTGGACGATCCGCGTGGACGACCGGGTCACGGTGCTCGAGCGGACGAACGTCCGGGACCTGACGGCGGACGACCTGCCGTACGCTCCGGACCTCGTGGTCGCCGATCTCTCGTTCATCTCGCTGACCCTCGCGGTCCCGCGGCTCGCCGCCGTGACGGACGCCGGGGCGGATCTCGTGCTCCTCGTGAAGCCGCAGTTCGAGGCGGGGAGGCCGTCGGTGGGTCGGGGCGGCGTCGTGCGGAACCCCGACGTCTGGCGCTCGTGCGTCACGTCCGTCGCCGAGGCGGTCGCGGACGCAAGGTTCGCGCCGAGCGGCGTCATGGCGTCGCCGGTCCGCGGGCCGGCCGGCAACGTGGAGTTCCTCCTCCACGCCGTCGACGCCCGGTCGGGCCCCCGCCTGCCCGCTCGCGACGTCCCGGAGCTCGATGCCGCGATCGACGAGGGCCTCGCCGTCGGAGCGGCGTCGTGAGGACCGTGGGGTTCGTCGTCCACCCGGCGCGCTCCGAAGCTGCTGCCGCCGCCGACGCGCTCGGCGGATGGCTGCGGCACCGCGGCATCGAAGTGCAGCGCCTCCCAGACGTCGCGCCGGGCGGCGATCCGGCCTCCAGGCGTGGGCTCGACCTCGTCGTCTCGGTCGGTGGCGACGGAACCTTCCTCCGGGCCGCGCACGCGGCCGCGGACGCCGGCGTCCCGGTGCTCGGCGTGAAGGTGGGACGGATGGGCTTCCTGACGGAGGTCGAGCCCGCCGACGCGCCCGCCGTGCTCGAGCGGGTCCTGGCGGGGACCGCCCGGATCGAGGACCGTCTGGCCGTCCGCGCCGAGCCGGAGGGGGCGACGTTCGCGGCTCAGTGGGCGCTCAACGAGGTCATCGTCGAGAAGAGCGCGCGTCACCGTCTGATCCGCCTGGCGATGTACGTCGGCGAGACCTACGTCACCACGTTCTCCGCCGACGGCGTGATCGTCGCCACGCCGACGGGGTCGACGGCGTATTCGTTCTCGGCGGGCGGGCCGATCGTGTCCCCCGCGATCGCGTGCATCATCGTCACGCCGGTCGCGGCCCACATGGTCTTCGATCGGTCGTTCGTGATCGCCAAGCACGAGCGCGTGACGCTCGAGGTCCTCGGGGACGAGGCCGGGTCGCTGTCGGCGGACGGGCGCGAGAGCCTCGAGCTCCCGGTCGGTGCGCGCGTGCGGATCGGTGAGGCGGACCGGCCGTCGCGGTTCATCCGACGCGAGGACGCACTCACGTTCCACGACCTGGTGCGGACGAAGTTCCAGCTCCCGGACGCGGGTGGCGCGTTCGCCGAGGTCCGGCCCGCGATCGCTCGCACCGACGACGGCGGGCCCCCGGACGAGGCGTCCTGATGCTCCGCGAGCTCCACCTGTCCGGCCTCGGGGTCATCGAGGACGTCGAGCTCGAGCTCGATCCCGGCCTCAACGTCCTCACGGGCGAGACCGGCGCCGGCAAGACGATGGTCACGGTCGGACTCGCGCTCGCGCTCGGACGACGTGCGTCGGCGACCCTCGTCCGAGCGGGTGCGGATGCCGCCCGCGTGCAGGCGCGGTTCGACGCGGTCCCGGCCGATGTCGCCCTGCCGTGGGGCGGCGCCGACGGCGAGCTGGTCCTCGCGCGGACGGTCGCGTCCGACGGCCGGAGCACGGCTCGGATCGGTGCCGAGCTCGCGCCGGTCTCGGCGCTCGCCGCGCTCGCGGGCGTGCTCGTCGAGGTGCACGGACAGCACGAGGGGATCGGATTGCTCTCGCCCGCGGCGCAGCTCGCGTTCGTCGACCGATGGTCGGGGCGGGAACATCTCGCGCGGGTCGACGCACTCCACGAGGCGCACGCTCGCCTCCGTGCCGCGCGCGAGCGTCTCGACGCGTTGCGAGCGAGCGAGCGGGACCGCGAGCGGGAGCTCGACCTCCTCGCGTACCAGGTCGGCGAGATCGAGCGCGTCGCGCCGAGACCGGGTGAGCTCGCCGAGCTCGAGACGGAGCACGCCAGGCTCGCCCACGCGGAGCGGCTCCTCGAGCGTTCGTCGGCGGCGGAGCGGTCGCTCGACGTGGACGAGGGCGCCGGCGCCGACCTGACGGCGGCCGCGGCGGAGCTCGCGGCGGTCGCGGACCTCGACCGGGGGGCGGCCGTCCTCGCCGAGACCGCGCGCTCGATCGCCGCGTCGGTCATCGAGCTCACCCGCGACGTCCGTGCGTACCGGGAGTCGCTGGACCTCGATCCGGGCCGGCTCGCGGAGGTCGACGAGCGCCTCGCTGCGGTCCGAGGTCTCCTGCGCCGCTACGGCGACGACGAGAACGAGGTCCTCGGGTTCCTCGACGAGGCGCGCGCCCGGATCGAGCTCCTCACGCGGTCCGAAGAGTCGCGGGTCGCCGCCGAGGCGGACGTCGCGGCAGCCCAGACGCTCGCGGCCGAGCTGACGGCGGAGGTCGGAGCCGGACGCGCCGCGGCGGCGCCCCACCTCGCGGCCGCCGTTCAGGCGGAGCTCCGTGACCTCGGGATGCCCGACGCCGCGGTCGAGGTCGAGCTCG
>DASPIF010000140.1:0-5898 GCA_035629255.1 Actinomycetota bacterium
TCTCGTCGAGTCGGCGCACATCGCCGCCGCGATCGCGGCCGAGCTCGGGATCGACCCGCAGATCCCCAAGCGCGGCGCGCTGCTCCACGACATCGGCAAAGCCGTGACGCACGAGGTCGAGGGGTCCCACGCGATCATCGGTGCCGAGATCGCCCGCCGGATGAAGGAGTCGCCGGAGGTCGTCCACTGCATCGAGTCACATCACGGCGAGGTCGAGCAGCGGACGGTGGAGGCCGTGATCGCGCAGATCGCCGACGGGATCTCGGGTGGGCGCCCCGGCGCGCGCCGCGAGAGCCTCGAGACCTACGTGAAGCGGCTCGAGCGGCTGGAGGAGATCTGCACGGGCTACCCCGGCGTCGAGAAGGTCTACGCCATGCAGGCCGGCCGGGACGTCCGCGTGATGGTCAAGCCCGACGACATCGACGACCTTGCCTCCCAGGTGATGGCGCGCGACATCGCCAAGCAGGTCGAGGACGAGCTCCAGTATCCCGGCCAGATCAAGATCACGGTCGTTCGGGAGACCCGCGCGATCGAATACGCGAAGTAGCGACGCCTCGGCGTGGGCGGCGTGACGGCCCCTCCGGCGCCTGCGGGAGGAGGGACGAGCCGTGTTCCCTCCTCAACGGCCCCAGTCGCTCGCTCGGGTCCGCAGGACACGCGGTAGCCTCGACGTCGTGGAGCGCCGGTACCTGCTGCGCACCTTCGGGTGTCAGATGAACGAGCACGACAGTGAGCGCATCTCCGGGCTGCTCACCGCCGATGGGTACGTGCCCGTCGAGGAGGCGGGCGACGCCAACGTCATCGTCTTCAACACGTGTGCGATCCGCGAGAACGCGGACAACCGCCTGTACGGGAACCTAGGACACCTGCGACCCCTCAAGGCGGCGAACCCGGACCTGCGCATCGTGGTCGCGGGGTGCCTCGCGCAGAAGGACGGGGCGTCCATCCAGGAGAAGGCTCCCTGGGTCGACGTCGTCGTCGGCACGCACGCGCTGCCCACCCTGCTCGAGCTCCTGCACGCATCCGAGACCGACGGACCGCAGTTGGACGTCCGCGAGCAGACCGAGCTCTTCCCGAGCGCCCTTCCCGCCAACCGTGGCATCGCGCACCACGCATGGGTGTCGATCGCGGTCGGATGCGACAACGCCTGCTCGTTCTGCATCGTGCCGCTCGTCCGCGGGTCCCAGCGCTCGCGTCCGATCGGTGACGTGCTCGCGGAGGTCCAGCGGCTCGCGCGCGACGGTGTCGTCGAGGTCTCGCTCCTCGGTCAGAACGTCAACACGTACGGACGCGACCTGACGGTGCCGGGATCGTCTCGGCGACCGCTCTTCGCGGAGCTCCTGCGTGCTGTGAACGACGTCGAGGGGGTCCGGCGGATCAGGTTCACGAGCCCGCATCCCCACGACTTCACGCCCGACGTGATCGACGCGATGGCCGAGAGCGACAGGGTCTGCGAGCACATCCACTTCCCGATGCAGTCGGGCTCGGATCCGGTCCTGAAGGCGATGAAGCGCTCGTACCGACGAGAGCGGTACCTCGGATGGCTCGACCGGATCCGCGCGGCGATCCCCGACATCGCCGTGAGCACCGACATCATCGTCGGGTTCCCCGGCGAGAGCGAACAGGACTTCGAGGCGACGCTCGACCTCGTTCGGCGCGCGCGCTTCGACCAGGCGTACACGTTCCAGTACTCGCCGCGGCCGGGGACACGAGCCGCCACGATGGACGATCAGGTTCCGAAGGAGCTCGTCCAAGAGCGGTTCGACCGACTCGTCGCGGCGCAGGAGGAGATCTCCCTCGAGCGGATGCGGGCGCAGGTCGGGGCGACCGTCGAGGTGCTCATCGAGGGGACCGGTCGCAAGGGCAACGCGCAGGGACGGACGCGGACGAACCGCGTCGTGCACCTGCCGGGCGCGTACGCCGTCGGGACGTTCGTCGACGCGACGATCGTCGGCGCGCACCCGCACCATCTCGATGGCGCGCCCGTCACCGCGCGCGAACGTGCGCTCGTCGGATGACGGCCGCGGCCGTCGCTGACGCGCCCCTCGCGCTCGTCGGTCCGACGGCGTCGGGGAAGACCGAGGCCTCGCTCATCCTCGCCGAGCGACTGAGGGCCGAGGTCGTGTCGGTCGACTCGATGCTCGTCTACCGGGGCATGGACATCGGGACGGCCAAACCAACGGAGGCCCAGCGGGCGCGCGTCGCGCATCACCTGATCGACGTCGTGGACCCGTCCGAGCCGTTCAGCGTCGCGCGTCATCAGGAGCTCGCGGCTGCCGCGATCGCCGCGATCCGGGGGCGAGGGGCGCGGGCGCTGCTCGTCGGCGGGTCCGCGCTGTACCTGCGCGCGGCGGTCGAGGACCTGGCGTTCCCGGGGACGGACGCCGACGTGCGGGCCTCGTTCGAGGAAGAGGCGACACGGGTCGGCGCCCTGGCGATGCACGGGCGCGTCGAGCGGGCGGATCCCGTCGCCGCCGCGCGGATCGAGCCCGGGAACGTGCGGCGCAGCGTCCGCGCGCTCGAGGTCATGGCGCTCACCGGTCGTCCGTTCTCGAGCTTCGCGACCTCGTGGGAGACGTTCGAGCCGGGGCGTGTCCGAGTGGCCGGCGTCATGATCGATCGCGCGATCCTCGGCCGGCGGATCGAGCTTCGGGTCCAGGCGATGCTCGAGGCCGGGCTCCTCGACGAGGTGCGAGGTCTCGTGGACCGGGGCCTCGGCGCGTGGCTCACCTCGGCCCAGGTCATCGGGTACGCTGAGCTCTCGCGTCACCTCACCGGCGAGCTGAGCCTGGAGGACGCGATCGCGGCGACCGTGAAGAGGACGAAGGCGCTGGCTCGCCGCCAGATGGCGTTCCTGCGCCGGGATCCTCGGATCCGGTGGTTCGCGGCGAGCGAGAACGGCGCAGCCGACGTCGTCGACGACATCGCGGAGCATCTCGATGGCTGACCTGACGATCGCGAAGTACCACGGAACCGGGAACGATTTCGTCATGGTCGAGGACCTCGACGGCGCCCACCCGCTGTCGGCGGAGCTCGTCGCGGCCCTGTGCGATCGGCACCTCGGCGTCGGCGCCGACGGCGTGATCCGCGTCACGCGGGGCCGCGACGGCGACGACTTCTTCATGGACTACCGGAACGCGGACGGGTCGCTCGCCGAGATGTGCGGCAACGGCGTCCGTTGCCTGGCGAAGCTCGTCTACGAGCGCGGCTTCACGGCCGCGACCGACCTTCGGATCGGGACACGAGCGGGAACGAAGCAGGTGTCGGTCCAGACCGTCGGTGACGTCGTCACGTCCGTCACGGTCGGGATGGGCCCGCCCGCGTTCGCACGTGGCAGCATCCCGATGGCCGGCCCGGCTGGCGAGCCGTTCCTGACCGAGCCGCTCGACGTGGACGGGACGACGTTCAAGGCGAGCGCCGTCTCGATGGGGAACCCGCACGTCGTGCTCTTCGTCGAGCGCGATCCGTCGGACGTTGACGTCCGACGGATCGGTCCGCGGATCGAGACCGACGAGCGTTTCCCGGAGAAGACGAACGTCGAGTTCGTGTCGGTGAACGACGGCGCGCTCACCGCGCGCGTCTGGGAGCGTGGCGTCGGCGAGACGATGGCGTGCGGCACGGGAGCATGCGCCGCGCTCGTCGCCGCGAACGAGGCGGGACTCGTCCCGGCGGTCGCGGAGGTCCGATTCCCGGGCGGCACCGTCGTCGTCGAGCGTACGGACACCGAGGTGATCCTCAGGGGCTCGGCCGAGCGCGTCTTCGAGGCCACGATCGACGACGCCTGGCTCGCGGCGAGAGGGCCGACCGCGTGAGGGTCGCGAAGCGCATCGAGACGCTCCCGCCGTACCTGTTCGCGGAGCTCGACAAGAAGCTCTCGGCCAAGCGGGCTCAGGGCGTCGATGTGATCTCGCTCGGCGTGGGTGATCCGGACCGTCCGACACCGCGGCACATCGTCGAGGCGATGCGCGACGCGATCGCCGATCCGGCGAACCACCAGTACCCGAGCTACTACGGCTCGCTCGCCTTCCGCGAGGCCGTCGCCGGGTGGTACCGACGTCGCTACGGCGTCGAGCTCGACCCCGAGATCGAGGTCATGGCGCTGATCGGGTCGAAAGAGGGGATCGGCCACATCGCGTTCGCGTTCCTCGATCCCGGCGACGAGGCGCTGATCCCGGATCCCGGATATCCCGTCTACGGCGTCTCGACGCGTCTCGCCGGTGCGACGCCGGTCGCGCTGCCGATGCCCGCCGCGATGGAGTTCCGGCCCGACCTGGCGAGCGCGCCCGTTTCCGAGCGGACGCGGGCGCTATGGCTGAACTTCCCCGCGAACCCGACGGCCGCCGTGGCCGACGCGGCGACGTTCGAGGAGGCGGTCGCGTTCTCGCGCGAGCACGATCTCGTGCTGCTGCACGACGCCGCGTACGAAGAGATCACGTTCGACGGGTACGTGGCGCCGTCGGTGCTGCAGGTACCCGGCGCGAGGGACGTCGCGCTCGAGTTCGGGAGCGCGTCCAAGTCGTTCAACATGACCGGCTGGCGGATCGGCTGGGCGGCCGGTTCGGCCGACGCGATCCGCGCGCTCGGGGTCGTGAAGACGAACCTCGACAGCGGTCAGTCCACGGCGATCCAGCAGGCGACGATCGCCGCCTTGTCCTCGCCGACCGAGATCCTCGACGAGGTCAGGGCGACCTATCAGCGGCGTCGCGACGTGATCGTCGGGACGCTGAACGGACTCGGGTGGTCACTGAAGCCGCCGCTCGGATCGTGCTACGTCTGGGTTCCGGTCCCGGAGGGGGAGACCTCGACGTCGTTCGCCGACCGGCTGCTCGATGTCGCCGGCGTCTTCGTCGCACCGGGCGGCGGCTACGGCGAACGCGGTGAGGGATACGTCCGGTTCTCGCTCACGGTGCCCGACGATCGTCTCGACGAGGCGATGGAGCGGATCGCCGGGGCGCTCGCCTGATGCCCGATCGCCCGAGCGGCAACGACCGGCGTCGCGGCGTCCACGAGGTCTCGACGCTCGAGTCCCCGCTCGCGGCCACCTGGCGACCGCGTGTCCCCGAGAAGGCGGTGCTCGTCGGCGTCGGTCGCGGCTACGAGGAGTCCGATCTCGACGAGCTCGCGGCGCTCGCCGACAGCGCCGGTGCCGAGCCGGTCGCGCGACTGCTTCAGACGCGGCAGGACCCGAACCCCGCGACGTTCGTCGGTCGCGGCAAGCTCGAGGAGATCCACCGGGAGGTGCAGCGCAGCGGCGCACAGGCGGTGTTCTTCGATCAGGAGCTCACGCCGGGGCAGCTCCGGAACCTCGAGGAGCGCCTCAAGGTCAAGGTGATCGACCGGACCGCGTTGATCCTCGACATCTTCGCGCTGCACGCGCGCAGCCGAGAGGGCAAGATCCAGGTCGAGCTCGCGCAGCTGAACTACCTCCTGCCGCGGCTCCGGGGATGGGGCGAAGCGATGAGCCGTTCGGGCGGTGGCATCGGGACCCGGATGGGTGGCGGGGAGACGAAGCTCGAGACGGACCGCCAACACATCCGGCGTCGCATCACGAAGCTGCGGAAGGACCTCAAGGGCCTCGCTCGGACGCGGGACGTCAAGCGGTCGCAACGTGAACGCTCGGGCGTCCCCCAGATCGCGATCGCTGGCTACACCAACGCCGGCAAGTCGACGTTGCTCAACGCGCTCACGGGGTCGGACGTCGTCGTCGCCAACCAACTGTTCGCAACGCTCGACCCGACCGTCCGCCGGATCGAGCTACCGAGCGGACGCGCCGCGACGATCAGCGACACCGTCGGCTTCGTCAGCAAGCTTCCGCACGATCTGGTGGAGGCGTTCCGATCGACCCTCGAGGAGGTCTCGCGCGCGGCGTTGATCGTGCACGTCGCCGACGCGTCGTCC
>DASPIF010000141.1:0-3007 GCA_035629255.1 Actinomycetota bacterium
TCGACGGCCGGCTCCGCCTCGAGGTACATCGTCCGGAACTTCAAGATCGTGAAACGGTGGCCGCCGCGACCGGCGCGGATCTGCCGGAACAGGACCGGCCCGGGGCTCGAGAAGCGCACCGCGACCGCGGCGACAGCGAAGACCGGCGCGCACAGCAGGAGCAGCGTCGAGGAGACGACGACGTCGAGCGCTCGCTTGCCGATGCGCCCGACGCGCCGCTGCGCGGGCCGCTTGAGGTGCATGAGCGGGATGCCCCGAACGCTGTCTGCCTCGGCGGCGGGCACGCCTCCGAGCTCGAAGAACCGGGGGACGACATGGACCTCGACCGGCAGGCTTCCGAGGCTCCGGAGGACCGTGGCCGTGTCCCGATCGTTGCCGCGGCCGAAGGCGACCAGGATCCGCTGCACGCCGAACTCCCGGACGACGCGACCGAGGTCGTGCGGCCCGCCGAGCATCGGATGCGGCAGCTCGACGTCGATCGGACCGTCGACGAAGCCGATCGGCTGCAGGCCGTACTCGGGGTGGCGGTCGAGCGCATCGGCGAGCTCGACGCCGATCGGGCCGGTCCCGACGATCAGGGCCCGCTCGGCGATCAACCCGCGGCACTTCGCCGCTCGGCGGACGGCGTAGGCGATCGCGCGGCCGAGCGTCACGAGGATCGCGGCCGCGGCCCCGGCGACCACGAGGCGTCCGATATGCGCGCCCTCGGTGCCGGGGACGAGGCCGACCTCGGCGAACGCCGCGACGGCGAGCACCGGCACCGCGACGCGCACGAGGAGCCAGCCGATCTCGTCGCTCACCCTCGGGTCGAGGCGGTACGCGCGAGCGGTGTCCAGATTGAGAGCGGCGAACGTGACGACCGCCGCGACCACGAACGGCGGGGCGGCGACCGAGATCGCGACGGCGACGAGGAGAGCGATCCCGTCGAGGACCGGAGCGAGCGATCGCAGCGCGGGCCGAGGCGAGATCGCATCCCGGATGGGCAACTCGAGGTCGACCCTGCCGAGCGCGTCCTCCAACTCCATGCCGTACCTCCGACCCCTTGCCGCCACACGGATGCGGCCCCATCGGCCGCCCTGCTATCACACGACCCGGCGCGGGCTACGTCATCTGTCGTCCGTCGTATAGATCGGTACATCGCGTTACGCCCCTCGTCGTAGCCGACATCCGGCAAGGACGCGAGGCGCGTTCGAAATCAGGAAACGCCCAACGCGCGGCTCGTGCGGAAAGCGTATGCGCCGTACATCGTGCGGCCGTGGGCGGCGACACCCCTGGACGGCCGCGCACCCGGCGGTCGGCGTCCAGACCGTCGCGCGGACCGGCGTAGCACCTAGCTCGACGCTCGCCGGTCTAGCCCCCGACCAACACCTCTATGTACCGGCGTACGACGGTGTCTTCCTCGTACGGCCGCCAGCTGGCCTCGCTCGGTCGCGGAACGTCCCCGGCGAGGGCCGCGCCGATCGCGCGCGCCAACGCCTCGGTGTCCGACACCGGGACGAGCGCGCCGTGTCGACCGCCATCGAGGATCTCCATCGGACCGCTCGGGCATTCGGTGGCGACGACGGGCACGCCGCAGTAAAGCGCCTCGATCAAGACCGACGGCAGCCCTTCCCACCTGGACGACAGGACGAAGGCGTCGGCCCGCACCATGTACGGATACGGGTTCGTCACCCAGCCGGGCAGACTCACCGCGTCGCGGAGACCCAGCTCGCCGACCAGTCGTTCGAGGCCGGCGCGCTCGACGCCGTCGCCGAGGATCAGCAGTCTCGCAGGCAGGTCGCGTCGGACGAGCTCGATCGCGCGGATCAGGTTCCCGAAGTCCTTCTGTCGCGTGAACCGCCCCACCGCGACCACGACCGGATCACCGGCCTCGTCGAACCACGGGTGCTCGAGCGGCTCCGCCGCCATCGCCCGCAGCTCCGGCGTCACGACCGGGTTGTGGATGACGCCCACGCGCCGGCGATCGATGCCGATGCCGTCGACGAGATCATCCGCGGTCCCCTGTGAGACCGCGATGATCTTGTCGGCCCAGGGATAGAACCAACCGGCCAGCCTCGGCATCATCCGGTGTCGACGTCGCGAGGAGTTCGGGCCTTCGAGCGTGAGCGTGTTCTGCTCGTTCACGATGAGCCGGGTGTCCACGCGCGCGATCCACCGAGCCCACGCGCCGACGACGTTCACATGGTTCAGTGACGTGAGCAGCGCCACGGGTCGCTCGCGCCGAAGGTACCGAACGAGCGCCGGTAGGGCGCTCAGGACGCGATCGCGGTCGAGATCGACCACTCGAACGGCTCCCGAGAGCTCTTCGAGGTAATGACCCTCGGCGCGTCGCAGCACGAGGTCGACGTCGAAACCGTGACGGACGAGCCCGCCGGCGAGCTTGCACATCGCGCGCTCGGCGCCCCCCCCGCCCATGTCGGACGTGAAGATCGCCAGACGCTCGCGCCGCCCGCCCCGCGGCCCGGCCGTGGCGGACATAGCCGCCGGATCCCCGGTCGTCACTTTCATCGTCGCGGTGCCACCTCCGTTCGGTCGAGTCCTTCGGCGCGCGTGCCGGGGATCAGGGCGGCGCCGGACCCGACGCCACGACGATACGGCCGGCGTTGCCCACGGACACCGGTGGCGCGACGTAGACGGCGTACGACATCCGCGTCACCCGTCGAGCGCGGGTTCCGGCGCCAGCCAGTGCGTCAGATCGCGTCCGATCAACTCGGCGGTGCGCGCGACGTCGTCCCGGAAGGGCGCGAGGAGCTCGGTGCGAACTTCCGGTGACAGCGACGGAGGCCGGCGCAGGTTCCTCGTGCGGAGCCTGCGGACGGCGTCGCCGACGCGGCGCGGGACGATCGGGTCGACGAGCGCTCGGAGGCGATGGCTGGTGAGCACACGCTCGAGCCGCATGTTGCCGGGCACGCCACCGACGTTGTGGGGGGTATCCAGATCGGGGACGAAGCTCGTATCCACGCCGACGAACGCGTACACGTCTCGGAGGGTGCCCAGCGGGTCACGA
>DASPIF010000142.1:0-2446 GCA_035629255.1 Actinomycetota bacterium
CGTCGAGATGGTGCGCCTCGTCTCGAGCGGCACCGAGGCCGCGATGAGCGCGATCCGGCTCGCGCGCGGGTTCACGAGGCGTGACGTCTGCGTGAAGTTCGAGGGGTGCTACCACGGGCACTCCGACGCGCTGCTCGCGAAAGGGACGGGCTCCGGGGTCGCGACGCTCGGGATCCCCGGCTCCCCCGGCGTGACCGAGGGCGCGGCCGCCGACACGGTCGTCGTGCCGTTCAACGACCTCGAGGCCGTCCGCGCCGTCTTCCACGAGCTCGGAGAGCGCATCGCGGTCGTCGCGGTCGAGCCGGTGGCGGCGAACATGGGTGTCGTCCCGCCGATGCCGGGGTTCCTCGATGGGCTGCGCGAGCTCACGCGCGAGCACGGCGCGCTCCTGCTGTTCGACGAGGTGATCACCGGGTTCCGCCTCGGTCGCGCCGGCGCCCAGGGGCTGTTCGGGGTCACGCCGGACCTGACCGTGCTCGGCAAGGTGATGGGAGGCGGCTTCCCCTGCGCGGCGTTCGGCGGCCGTCGAGACGTGATGGAGCACCTCGCGCCCGTCGGGCCCGTGTACCAGGCCGGGACGCTGAGCGGGAACCCGGTCGCGGTCGCCGCGGGGATCGCCGCGCTCGACCTGGTCGAGTCGCTCGACCCCTACGAGGCGCTCGTGGCGACCGCGGACGCGATCACCGACGGCTTGCACGACGCCTTCGAGAAGGCGGGCACCGCGGCGACGATCAACCGCGTCGAGTCGATGTTCAGCGTGTTCTTCGCGGCCACGAGCGTGACGTCGTTCGACGACGCGAAGGGCGCGGACCACGAGCGATACGCTCGCTTCTTCCACCACCTGCTCGCGCGCGGCGTCTACCTCCCGCCGAGCGGCTACGAGCTGTGGGTCCTCGGGACGGAGCACCGTGACGCCGAGGTCGGCCGCATCCTCGACGCCGCGACATCGTTCGAGGGCTGAGCGCGGTTCAGCGCTTCGAGGTCGCGCGGTCCTTCATGATCTGCCGGAAGCAGTGGTGGCCGGGCAGCCCGGTGACGCCGCCGCCGGCATGCGTCGCGCTCGAGGCCTGGTAGAGCCCCCGGATCGGCGTCCGGTAGTCGGCGTACCCGACGGCGGGGCGCAGGTGGAACAGCTGATCCACCGTGAGCTCGCCGTGGAAGATGTTGCCGCCGATCAGATGGAACTCCTCCTGCATCTGCTTCGGCCCGATCACCTGCCGGTGCATCACCGAGTCCTCGAACCCCGGCGCGACCTCGTCGAACTGCCTGATCAGCCGGTCGGCGTACGCGTCGAGGTCCGCCGTGTGATCGTCCTCATCGTCGGCCCAGGACGCCGGGACCCACTGGCTGAACATCGAGACCACGTGCGTCCCCTCCGGTGCGAGGGTCGTGTCGACGACGCTCGGGATCTCGCAGTCGCTGAAGATCACGTCGGCGGCCTTGCCGGCACGCGCCTGCTGGAACGAGCGCTCGAGCTGGTCGACGTCGTCGAGGAGCTCGATCGCGCCGCCGTGGATCTCGGGGTCGTACTCGGGATCCGCGGTGAACGTCGGCAGCCGATCGATCGCGAGGTTGATCTTCACCGTTCCCGAGCGCGTCTTCCAATGCTCGATGTCGTGGACGAACCCGCTCGGGAGCTCGCTCCGCTCGATCTGCTCCAGGAACGTGATCTTCGGATGGCACGACGTGACGACGACCGGCGCGTGGATCTCCTCGCCGCTGCGGAGCGCGACGCCGTACGTCTCCCCGTCACGGATCAGGATCCTGGACACGGGCGCGTTGACGCGGACCTCGGCGCCGCGGGACTCGGCGCTCGCGCGGATCGCGTCCGAGACGGCGCCCATGCCGCCCTCCATGAAACCCCAGCTGGCGACCTCACCGTCCCCGATGTCGCCGACCGAATGATGCATCAGCACGTACGCGGTGCCGGGCGCGTCGGGCCCGGCCCACGTCCCGATGATGCCGTTGACCGCCATGAAGCCCTTCATCTCGGGCGACTCGAACCAGCGGTCGAGCAGATCCGTCGCGCTCATCGTGAACAGGCGCGTGATGTCGGCGACGGTGTTCCGGTCGTAGTGCCTCTTGAGCGTCCAGCCCAGCTTCGCGAGATCCCAGACGTCCTTCATCTTGCGCGAGCCGATGTCCGGTGGCGTCCGCATCAACATCGGACCGAGGATGGCGGCGATGCGGCCGATCCACGCGTAGAAGTCGAAGTACGCGTCCGCATCGCGCTTGTTGACCTTCGAGATCGACGCACGCGTCACCGCGTCGTCCTCGGACTGGATGATCGAGCCACCCTTGCGCATCGGCATGTAGCCCTGGCCGAGCGGCAGCAGCTTGAACCCGAACCGCTCGAGCTCGAGATCGCGCCGGAGCGAGGGCGGCATCAGGCTCATCGTGTAGCTGAGCGTGTTGACCTTGACGTCGGGGGCCTCGGGCCACGGCG
>DASPIF010000143.1:0-2280 GCA_035629255.1 Actinomycetota bacterium
GCCGAAGGCGACCGTGATCACGACGAGCAGGAGGGCGATCCCGATCGCGTGGACGACGCGAGCCGACACGTAGATGCCGGCCGGAAGGGGTGTCCCCCGTGTGCGCTTGAGGATGCCGCCGTCGCGTTGGAAGCTGACCGCCAGGGCCAGGTTCGTGTACGTCGCCGAGATCACCGCGAACGACCCCATCGCGGCGACGTAGTACCTCGCCGTATCGATGAACACCCCGGGCGCGACCTCCGTCCGTCCTTCCCCGCCCAGCAGCGAGGTGAAGATCACCAGGAACATCAGCGGGAACGCGAAGGTGAAGAAGGCCGACGCGGGGTTCCGCCAGAACGCGACGTTCGTGTACCGGAGCTGCGTCCCGAGGAGCGTCAGCGCCTTCACGACGTACCGGCCTCCCCGCCGGTGAGCTCCAGGTACACATCCTCCAACGTCGGCCTGGAGACCTCGATCCCCTCCAGCTCACGACCCTCGCGGAGGGCCCAGCCCGTGACCTCGTGGAGCACCCGCGTCGGCTCGCGCGTCATCACCTCGAACGCGTCCTGGCCGATCCGAGCGGCGTCCCGGAGCGGTGGTGGCGGCTCCGCGTCGGCCGGGAGACGCACCACGATCCTCGTCTCGGTCGCGGCGCGGTCGACGAGCGTCCTCGGTGGCCCCTCGGCGACGATCTCCCCCTTCGCGATCACCGCCACCCGGTCCGCGAGGTTCTCGGCCTCGTCCATGTAGTGGGTGGTCAGGAAGACGGTCTTCCCGAGGGCCGAGAGCTTGCGGACGACGTCCCAGGCGTTCCGGCGCGCGCCGGGGTCGAACCCGGTCGTCGGCTCGTCGAGGAACAGGAGCTCGGGGTCGCCGGCGAGCGCGATCGCGACGTCGAGCCGCCGCTGCTGTCCTCCCGACAGCCGTTTGACACGCTCGTCCCGCTTCTCCGTGAGCCCGACGACGTCGAGGACCTCGTCGACGGGGCGGGGATGCGGGTAATAGCCGGCGTACATCGCGACGGTCTCGTGGACCTTCAGGAACGGGTCGACCCCCGTCGACTGGAGCACGATGCCCACGCGTTCGCGGAGCGCGCGCTCGGGACGGGCGGGATCGTGCCCCAGCACCGAGATCTCGCCCGAGGTGCGCGTCCGGTACCCCTCGAGGATCTCGACGGTCGTCGTCTTCCCGGCGCCGTTCGGCCCGAGGAGCGCGAACACCTCGCCTTGCGCGATCTCGAGGTCGATACCGCGCACGGCCTCGACATCGCCGTACGACTTGCGGAGCCCTCGGACCTCGATCGCGGGCGGCATGGACGCGGAGGGTATCGCGTCAGGACGGGACGTAGCCGCGGTCCTTGTCGACGACGTTGCGGAGCGGCTCGCCGGCGAGGTACCGCCGAAGGTTGTCGACGAACAGCTCGACGAGCGCCTCGCGCCACCCGGCGAAGTCCGCCGAGACATGCGGAGAGATCAGCACGTTCGGAAGATCCCAGAGAGGGCTCGTCGCCGGGAGCGGCTCTTCCTGGAAGACGTCGAGCGCCGCGCCCGCGAGCTCGCCCCGCTCGAGCGCGTCCGCCAGCGCCACCTCGTCGACCGTGCTCCCGCGGCCGACGTTCACGAACCGCGCCGTCGGTCGCATCGCGGCGAAGACGCCCGCGTCGAACACACCCCTCGTCGCGGGGGTCCCCGGCAGGATGTCGACGACGTAGTCCGCCCACGGCACGGCCGTCCGGAGCTCGTCGACGCCGTGGACCCCGAGGAACACGTCGTCGCCCCCACGCGCCGTGCTCCCGACGCCGCGGACGACCATCCCGAGGTCGCGGCATCGCCGCCCGATCGCGCGTCCGATCGATCCCACCCCCACGACCAGGACGTGCCGGTCCGCGAGGACCTCGTTGTCGCCCTTGCGCCATTCCCGACGGCTCTGCCGCTCGGCGAGCCCGAGGAACCCCTTCGCGAACAGCAGCAGCACCCCGAGGACGTACTCGGCCATCGGTTCGTCGAACACGCCGCGCGCGTTCGTCACGACGACGGGACCGGCGACGAGCTCCGGGAAGAGCAGGCCATCGACGCCCGCCGACGCCGACTGGATCCACCGCACGTCGCTGGCGCGCGCCCACGCGCGCTCGAGGACCCCCGACCGCGGGTGCCACGCGAACACCACGTCCGTGCCGGGCAGCCCCGCGGCGACCTCGTCGACGGTCTCCCCGTACGCGACGTCCACGACGGTGGAGAGCCGTTCGACACCGGGCGGCGGAGCATCCTGGGTCGCGCCCACGACGAGGACGCGACCGGGATG
>DASPIF010000144.1:0-7433 GCA_035629255.1 Actinomycetota bacterium
TCGTGCCGTTGACGATCCCGAGCACGCGTCGCAGCCGCTCGCCGGTCAGGGATTCCTTCAGGGGCCGGATCAGCGGGATCCCGCCGCCCACGGCGGCCTCGAAGTACAGGTCGAGGCCCTTCGCCTCGGAGGCGTCGAACATCTCGCGACCCCGGTTCGCCAGCAGCTCCTTGTTGGCGGTCACGACCGGTTTGTCGCGGTCGAACGCCGCCGTGACGAGCGTGCCGGCGGGTTCGAGCCCGCCGATCAGCTCGCAGACGATGTCGATCGACGGGTCGTCGATCACCGCCATCGGGTCCGCGACGAACGCCGAGCGCTCGAGCGGGACGTCACGATCCTTCGACGGGTCGCGGATCGCGACCTTCGCGACCTCGAGACGGCACCCGGCACGGCGCGCGATGTCGTCGCGATGCTCCTCGAGCAATCGGATCACGGCGGCACCGACGTTGCCGCAGCCGAGCAGCCCGACCCGGAGCACGCGCTCGCTCATGATCCCCCTGCGTCCGACGGAGCCGGCTCGGGACCGAGCCAGCGGGCCATCAGTATCTCGTCCTCGTAACCGTAGGACTTCTTCGCATGGCGGAGGAGACGCCCCTCCTCCACGAACCCGAACCGCCGGTAGAGGGCGATCGCCGCCACGTTGTGTGGGTACACGGTCAGCTCGACGCGCTCGATCTCGTGCTCGCACGCCCATCGCATCGCCTCGGCCATCAGCGCCGTGCCGATGCCGCGCCCGCGGTGCGACGCGATCACGAACATCCCGAGCGTCGCGACGTGCCGCGTGGCGAGCGGCTCGTCGCGGCGGATCGACAGGCTCGCCACGATCCGGGACCCCTCGGCCGCGACGAAATTCGCCTCGCGCGGCGTCCACGAACGGCGGAACCGACGCTTGTAGTCGCGGACCGAGCTCGTGATGCGTTCCGTCTGGATGAACCGCCGCTCGGCGGCGACGCTCCCGTAGGCGTCGAGGAAGGACCGGGCGTCGGCGGGACGAGCGGGACGGACCTCGATCCCCGCGATCCGCGACGGCGCACCGTCGCCCGCAGGGGCCCCGGAGCCGTCCTCAGGCATCGTCGCGCGCCATCGACTCCGGCGCCGAGACGCCCAGCAGCGAGAGCAGGTTCGCGATCACCTGCTTCGCGCCGGCGCAGAGCCACAGGCGCGCTTGCGTCAGCTCGTCGTCGTCCGACAGGACCGGACAGTCGGTGTAGAAGCGGTGGAACTCCGCCGCGAGATCGTGCGCCGCGTGGGTGAGGCGATGCGGTGCCCGGAGCTCGGCAGCTGCCGCGATGGCCGCCGGGGCGTCGGCGATCGCCCGCAGGAGGTCGAGCTCGCTCTCGTGCTCGAGACGCGAGAGGTCCGTCATCGCGAGCGGACGCATCGCCACACCTCGCTCGGCCGCCGTTCGTAGCAGCGACGCGATCCGCGCGTGGCCGTACTGGACGTAGTAGACCGGGTTGTCCATCGACTGGCGGCGCACGGCCTCGATGTCGAAGTTCATCGTGGCGTCGTTGCTGAACATCAGGAGATGGAACCGCGCTGCATCGGCGCCGACCTCGTCGATCAGCTCGTCGAGCGCGATGAACGTTCCCGCCCGCTTGCTCATCGGGACGGGGACGCCGCCGCGCAGGAACGACACCCACTGGTAGAGGACGATCTCGACGGCGCCGGGGTCGTACCCGAGTGCCTCCGCCGCGCCCCGCACGCGAACGACGTCGCCGTGGTGATCCGCGCCCCAGACGTACACGATGCGGTCGAATCCCCGCGCGTACTTGTCGACCAGGTAGGCGCAGTCGGCCGCGAAGTACGTGTGCAGACCGCTCGACCGCACCAGGACGCGGTCCTTGTCGTCGCCGAACGACGTCGACCGGAACCACGTCGCGCCCTCGTGCTCGTAGACGTGCCCGGCGGCGCGCAGGCGTTCGATCGCGGCGTCGATCTCTCCGCGGTCCGCGAGATCGCGCTCGGACCGCCACACGTCGAAGGCGACCCCGAACCGCGTCAACGTCTCGTCGATCCAGCGGAGCGCGCGTCGCGCTCCCTCGTCCCGCAGACGGGGGAAGCG
The DNA here is from genome assembly GCA_035629255.1 of Actinomycetota bacterium. Taxonomy (GTDB): domain Bacteria; phylum Actinomycetota; class UBA4738; order UBA4738; family HRBIN12; genus CALGFI01. The sequence continues at coordinate 2,066 of DASPIF010000144.1, forward strand.
CTCGTCCTCGGGCAGGTCCGCGAGCCCCGGGCCCTCGGCGTCCAGGATGTCCTTCGCGAGATCCGCGACGTAGTCGCCGTGGTAGCCGTCCTCGGGGACCTCGGCCGGACGCCCGACGAGCTGGAGGTAACGGGCCTCCACGCTCCGGCCGAAGCGGTCCATCTGCCCGCCCGCATCGTTGAAGTAGTACTCGCGCTCGACGTCCCACCCCGCGAACGCCAAGAGCCGAGCGAGCGCGTCGCCGATCGCGGCGTTCCTCGCGTGTCCGAGCGTGAGCGGTCCCGTCGGGTTGGCGCTCACGAACTCGATCTGAACGCGGCGGCCCGTCGGTTCGGCCCGCCCGAACTCCGCGCCCCGTCCGACGGCGTCCCGGAGAGCGTCGTGCAACCAGTCGTGTGCGAGGCGGAGGTTGAGGAAGCCGGGTCCCGCGACCTCGATCGCGCGGACGAGCGCGGATGGTGGCATCGCCGCGCGGATCGCCTTGGCCACCTCCCGCGGCGGCCGCCCGACGCGCTTGGCGAGCGCGAGCGCGACGGGCGTCGCGAGGTCGCCGTGTTCCTTCTGTCTCGGCCTCTCGAAGGCCACGGAGACGGGCTCGCCCTCGGGCACGAGCCCCGCGGCGACGACGGCGGTCGCCACGAGCTCGGCGAGGCGCTGCTCGATCACGGGACGGAGCGGGTCAGCCGGCGCGGCGCAGCACGCCGCGCACGGTCTCGACGACGTCGGCCGGATCCACGGGCTTGAGCAGGACCGCCTCCACGCGCGAAGCGTAGCCGTCGTCGGCGGCGGCGTCCGGGGCGCGGCCACTCACGATCACCACCGGGACATCCGCTCCGAGCTGCTGCGACCGGAGGTCGTCGAGCACGCCGCCCCCGTCGTCGTTGGGGAGGCCGAGGTCGAGCACGATCGCGTCGGGCCGCCCCTCGCGCAGCCTCTCAAGGACGGCCGACCTCGACGACGCCGTCCGCACGTCGAACCCCCGGGCCCGGAAGTTGATCTCGAGGACGCGGAGGATCACCGCGTCGTCGTCGACGAGGAGCACGCTCGGCACGACGCGGAGCATAGGAGGGCGTTGCTAGACTCGCGTCGTGCGAGGCCTCGACGCGCGCGGCGACGAGGGTCGACGCGTCCGCACACGCCCTCGTAGCTCAGTGGATAGAGCGCCGGCCTCCGGAGCCGGAAGCGCAGGTTCGAGTCCTGCCGAGGGCACCACCCGCCGCTCCGGGCGCACGCGTGGCTGCGACGGATGAGCGACATCCGCGGCACCCGCGACGGCGGTCTGACCGAAGACGATCTCGGGCCGGACCCGATCGAGGTCTTCCTTCGGTGGTTCGGCGACGCCCGCGACGCGGGCATCCTGTTCCCCGAGGCGGTCGCGCTCGCGACGGCGGATGCGCAGGGGCGCCCCGCGGTCCGCCACGTCCTGGTCAAGCAGGTCGACGAGCGCGGCTTCACGTTCTTCACGAACCACGACAGCCGCAAGGGCCGTCACCTCGCCGAGAACCCGAACGCCGCGCTCGCGTTCCTGTGGCGCGAGGTGGATCGGCAGGTCTGCGTCGCGGGAACGGTCGCTCCGATCGCGCCCGAGGAGTCGGAGGCCTACTTCGCGACACGCCCTCGCGAGGCACGCCTCGGTGCGTGGGCCTCGAAGCAGAGCCGCACCGTCACGTCCCGCGCCGAGCTCGAGGCCGAGTACGACCGGATGGCAGCGCGCTTCCCGGGCGACGTCCCGTTGCCGCCGCATTGGGGCGGGTACCGCCTCGCGCCGGACACGATCGAGTTCTGGAAGGGACGAACCCATCGGCTGCACGACCGCTTCCGGTACACGCGTGACGACGCGTCGTGGCGGCTCGAGCGGCTGTGGCCGTGAGGCCGAGGCGAGGGCCGCTGCTATCGTTCGGGCCCGTATGAACGCCGACGAGCTCCGGGGTCGCGTTCGCGAGGACCTTCCCCGTTCGGTCGAGGAGCTCTCGCGCCTCGTCGAGATCCCGTCGATCGCGTTCCCCGACTACGACGACGAGCCGGTGCGCGCCTCCGCGACGGCAACGGCCGAGATCCTCGAGGCTGCGGGCTTCGACGGCGTCCGCGTGATCGACCTGCCCGACGGCGTCGGGCACCCCGCGGTGTACGCGGAACGCTCGGGCCCGGCGGGGGCGCCGACGATCCTGCTGTACGCGCATCACGACGTGCAGCCCGAAGGTCCGGTCGAGCAGTGGGCCTCACCACCCTTCGAGCCGCAGGTGCGCGACGGACGCCTGTACGGTCGCGGGAGCTCGGACGACAAGTGCGGGATCGTCATCCACGCCGCGGCGCTCCGGACGTGGGCCGGCGCCGCGCCGCTCACGGTGAAAGTGATCGTCGAGGGCGAGGAGGAAGCCTCCACCGCCCATCTCCCGTTCCTGATCGAAGGTCACCGCGACCTGCTCGCGGCCGACGTGATCGGCGTCGCCGACGGCGGGAACTGGCGGACGGGCCTGCCGGCGCTCGAGACCAGCATCCGCGGGGTCGTCGACTGCCGTGTGACCATCCGGGTCCTGGATCTCGCCGTCCACAGCGGGGTGTTCGGAGGCGCGATCCCCGACGCCCTGTCCTCGATGGCGCGGCTGCTCGCGACCCTGCATCACGAGGACGGGACGGTCGCCGTCGCGGGCCTGTCGGACGGCACGTGGGACGGCGTGCAGATCGAGGAGGACGCCCTCCGCGCCGAGGCGCCGATCCGGCCCGGCGTCTCGTTGCTCGGGTCGGGCTCGATCAGCGAGCGGCTGTGGTCGCGTCCGGCGATCTCGGTCCTCGGGATCGACGCGCCGCGGGTCCGCGAAGCGTCGAACCAGCTGGTCCCGGTCGCGACCGCGAAGGTGAGTCTTCGGATCCCGCCGCACGAGGACCCGATCCGAGCGCGCGATCTCCTGGCGACGCACCTTCGCGAGCACGCCCCGTGGGGCGTCGAGGTCGCCGTCGACGAGGGCGAGGCCGGCCAGGGCCTCCGGCTGCGCAACGACGGCCCGGCGTTCGGCGCGATGCAGCGGGCGATGCGGACCGCGTACGGACGCGATCCCGTCGAGAGCGGGAGCGGCGGTTCGGTGCCGCTCGTGCCCGTGCTCGCGCGCACGTTCCCGGACGCGGAGATCCTGATCTACGGCGCCTCCGACGAGCGGAGTCAGTACCACTCGGTCGACGAGAGCGTGGATCTCGGCGACCTCGAGCGTGCGACGCTCGCCGAGGCGTTGCTGTTCGGCGAGCTCGCCGAGCAGGCGTAGCGTCGTCTCACCTGCCGGACGGCCCGACGGTAGCCGACGACGTCGTTGGGTAGGGTCGGAGCCATGCAGGGACAGATGCCCACCGAGGACGGAGCACCCGCGGAAGGAGCACCCGCGCTGACGGCCGAGCCGGTCGCGGGGACGGGAGCTCCGGCGACGCCGCAGGAGTCGATCACCCAACCCGCGAAGCTCCTGCGGATCGCGAGCATGGTCCGCGAGTTGCTGGAGGACACCCGCCAGGCCTCGCTCGACGAGCCCGGACGCGCTCGGCTCCGCGCGATCTACGAGCGATCGCTCGGCGAGCTCGCCGAGGTCCTCTCACCCGACCTGCGCGAGGAGCTCGAGGCCCTGGCGCCACCGATGGAGGGCGTCCCCACCGAGTCGGAGATCCGCATCGCGCAGGCGCAGCTCGTCGGGTGGCTCGAGGGGCTCTTCCACGGGATCCAGGCGGCGCTGTTCGCCCAGCAGGCGGCCGCGCGCGCCCAGTTCGAGGAGCTCCGGCGCCGGGGCCTGCCCGGCGGCCCCGAGGCAGATGCGCCACGGCCCGACGGTCGCGGCCAGTACCTCTAGCGCGTCACCCGCGGACGGCGCTCCATCGCAGCAGCCACGCCGGGTAGCCGGTGCAGGCCCGCCCGCGGCCGTCGCCGCACGCCACGGACGGCGCGCGCCAGAGCGCGAGCGATGCGAGGAACTCTTCGTCGCCGCATCGGCCGAACCGCAGCTCGTCGACGAGGTCGGAGAACGTCCCCAAGCGCTCGCCGATCAGGCGGCACGCCTTCGCGTTGCTCGGCGCCGCGCCGTACCACAGCGCCATCTCCGCCTGGACCGGAGCGCTCATCGTCCAGCGCATCCACCGGATCATGCAGTTCGGATGCGGCGCGTCCGCCGCGAGCATCCACGTGTCGGCCCATCCGGTCAGACCCTCGGACGGGGCGACGCCCTCGAACCGATCGTCGCCGAGCAGGCTGAGCGCGATGGGCCACCCCTGGCCGGCGACGACCTCGCCGTCGCGGAAGGCATCGACCACGTCCGTGAACGCGGTCCAGTACAGCCCGACCTCGGGCGCCTGTTCCCGCAGCAGCGCGGCGGCGGCGTCGAGCTGGCTCGGGGTCAGGGCGTAGGGATCGTCGATGCCGAGGTCGGGCTCGTGGACCGAGAGGTAGAGGGCGGCGTCGGCGAGCACCATCGGCGAGTCGAGCATCGCCACCGGGCCGCCGGTCGGCGACGGCTCGAGGACCGTCCGCCAGCTGCTCGGCGCCGGGCGCACCCGCCGCGTGTCGAAGACGAGCAGGTTCGGGCCGTACAGCGCAGGCGTGCCGAAGACGTTCGTTCCGTCCGACGCGTGTTCGGCGTTCGTCCCCCACAACGGCTCGAGGAGCTCGTCCGCGTGGCGGAACAGGCGTGGCTCGACGGCGGCGACGACCTCGCTGCGGATCAGGAGGTTCGCGACGTCCCCGGGCACCGTCGCGCCGTCGTAGACCTGGTCGCCGTCGCGCGTGAGCTGCCGGAGGACCTCGGCGCCCGAATCGACGTACCGCACATGGACGTCGCAGCCGGTCTCGCGCTCGAACGGATGCACCCAGTCGTACTCGGGATCGGACGAGCCGTCCTCGGCGTAGCCGGCGAAGACCAGGAGGTTCAGCTCGCCTTCGCTGACGCCGACGGTGTCGACGACACGCACGTGCGTCGCGGGCGTCGACGGCGGCCCGTTCGAGCAGGCGACGGCGAGCATCACGGCGGACGCGACGGAGGCGGTGACGGTTCGAAGAACGCGCACGCGCGCGAGCCTACCGAGCGGCCGGTCGCGCCGAGCTGCGGCTGCGCCGCCGCCACTCGATCAGGGAGCGGGCAAGGCAACGTCGCGGGGTCCGTGCGGCGCTGCTCCGGGTTCCGCCTCCGCGCCGCGCGCCGACGCGAGCGCGGACGTGAGGTCGCCGACGATCGCCGGTCCTCGGTAGATCAGACCGGTGTAGAGCTGCAGGGTCGCCGCGCCGGCGTCCAGGCAAGCGAACGCGTCGCGCGGCGCGGCGATGCCGCCGCAAGCGGTCACCGGGACGGCGTCGTCGATCGCTCCGATCACGGATTCGACGATCCGCGGCGTGTCGTCGCTG
>DASPIF010000145.1:0-2489 GCA_035629255.1 Actinomycetota bacterium
GACCGAGTAGCCCTTGACGATGTGGTCGTACGAGACCTCTTCGCCGTCCTTCTCGCAGACCCGCTTGTACCGGATGCGGCCTCCGTCGTCGTCGTGGAGCTGGTTGAACTTCAGGCTCTTCTCCTCGGTCGCGGGGTACACGGAGACCGGGATCGTGACGAGGCCGAACGAGATGGCCCCCTTCCACATGGACCTCGGCGGCATCGGCGTCTCCTCCTCGAGCGGTGACCTCGGGTTACGGCGTTCCCGACCGGACGGGCGCGTGCGTCCGCCGTCGTGTGAACATCCATCCTAGCCATCCCCACCGACGAAGCCGACCGAGCCCCGAGCCCCACGACGACACCGCTACGCTGGCACGATGCCGGCTCGGAAGCGATCGTCGAAGGCGTCCGCCGGACCCCCGTTCACCGTCGAGATGCCGGCGACGCTCGAGGCCGACCGCCAGGGCGACGCGTGGTGGGCCGTCGTCGACGGCCACGAGTTGCGCCTGTCGAACCTCGACAAGCTGTACTGGCACGAGGAGGGGTACACCAAGGGCGACCTCCTCAACTATTACTTCAACGTCTCCGAGCTCCTACTCCCCTACCTCCGCGAACGGCCGCTGACGATGAAGCGGATGCCCGACGGCGCGGACGGGCCGTTCTTCTATGAGAAGACCGCCCCGGCCCACACGCCCGATTGGATCGCCCGGTGCAACGTCGAGAGCGACGACGCCAAGACCGGGGTGATCGGGTACCTGCTCGTGAACGACCTCGCGACGCTGCTGTACGTGGCGAACCTCGGCTGCATCGAGATGCACCCGCTCCACGCGCGCTGCTTCTCGGTCGGCAGCCCCGACTACCTCTTCTTCGACCTCGACCCGATGGAGGCCCCGTTCGAGGACGTGCTGGCCGTCGCGATGCACTGCAAGGCGGCGCTCGACGCCCTCGGGCTCGAGAGCTACCCGAAGACGAGCGGCGCGACCGGCGTCCAGATCTACGTGCCGATCGAGCCCGGGTACTCGCACGACCAGGCGCGCGACTTCGTCGGCGGCGTCGGACGCATGATCGGGCGCGCCGACCCCGAGCACGTGACGATGGCGTGGCGGATCGCGGACCGCACGGGGAAGGTGTTCATCGACCACAACATGAACCGCGAGGGCGCGAACATCTCGGCCGTGTACTCGCTCCGGCCGGAGCGGCTCGCCACCGTCTCCACGCCGCTCACCTGGGACGAGCTCGCGGCGGGCGTCACGCCGCAGGACTTCCGGATCGACAACGTGTTCGAGCGGTTCGACGACGTCGGCGACCTGTTCTCGCCGGTGATCGAGCGGCCGCAGGATCTCGCGCCCGCGCTCGAGGCGCTCGGGTTGCCGAGCGCGAAGGGAGCGCCGCCCTCGCCCCCGCCGAAGGGTCGCACCCGCACCTCGGACGAGGTGATCGCGGCGTCGAAGGATCCGAACCTCGCGGAGTACCTGCGCAAGCGCACGTTCGGTCCCGAGGGGACCCCCGAGCCCCCACCCCCGCAGGACGGCGTCGACGACGGCGACGCGGGTCGCGAGTTCGTGATCCAGAAGCATCGCGCGACGCGCCTGCACTACGACGTCCGGTTGCAGAAGGACGGCGCGATGCCGTCGTGGGCCGTGCCGCGCGGGCTCCCCACGCAGCGCGGCGACAAGCGGCTGGCCGTGCGGACCGAGGACCACCCGATCGAGTACAACCGGTTCCACGGCACGATCCCGAAGGGCCACTACGGCGCCGGCGAGGTGCGGATCTTCGACAATGGCACGTACGAGCGGATCGAGTGGACGGACAAGAAGGTTTCGTTCAAGCTCCACGGTCGTCGCTACCCGGGACTCGAGTTCCACTTCGTCAAGACCCGGACCGACTGGCTCGCGTTCCTCGCCTCGGCGCAGGATGCGCCGATGGTCGAGTCACCGCCCGCGTTCCAGCCGATGCTCGCGGAGGGCGGGTGGAAGGCGTTCGACGATCCGAGATGGTGGTTCGAGCCGAAGTTCGACGGGATCCGCTCGACGACGTATCTGACGACGGACGCGACGCGGCTCGTGACGCGGAGCGGGCGCGACGTCACGCACCAGTACCCCGAGCTGAACGCGATCCACGAGCTCGTGGATCAGGTGAACGCCGTCATCGACGCGGAGATCGTCGCGTTCGAGGGCGACGGCACCCATTCCTTCGAGGCGCTCCAGCAACGGATGAACCTGCAGGGCGAGCGCGAGATCAAGCGGATGTCGACGCAGGTCCCCGTGGCGATGGTGGCATTCGACCTACTGTGGCTGGACGGCCACGCGACGATCGAACTGCCGCTCGAGGCACGGCGCGAGCTGTTGCTCGGGATCGTCGAGACGGATGACCGGCTCCAGACGATCTCCTCCGTGGCCGGCGAGGGCAAGGCGTTCGTCGAGGCCGCGCGCGGGCTCTCGCTCGAGGGGGTCGTCGCGAAGCGGCTCGGGTCGAGGTACCAGCCCGGGCGGCGCTCGCCCGACTGGC